>NZ_JBNCOG010000015.1:0-95244 GCF_051280745.1 Nocardioides ureilyticus
GGCGGGCAGGTCGGCGGCGGCCACGGTCACCGGCACGGTCGCCGGTGGCGGCCCGGTCACCGCGCGGAGGCCGGCCACGACCGCCACCGCCGCCAGCAGCGCGGCCAGCGACCGGCGCCGCGCGAGCACCGCGCGGCGTGCCGGACGGACGGTCCGTGTGAGGCGGTCCCGGAGCGTCAGCAGCATGGCCCGACGGTAGAACGACGCCGCCGGTCCCGCCGTGCGCTCTCCACAGGGCCGGCCGGCTCAGCCGGGGCCGGGTGTGGCCGGGGTCAGGCGGAGGCGGGCGAGGCCGCGGCGGTGGACGTGGACGAGCCGCTGGTGCCCGATCCCCCCGATGCCCCCGATGCCCCCGATGCCTTGGCGTCGCCGGAGCCGGAGGAGCTGCTGCCCGTGGAGGAGGACGAGGAGGAGTCGGCCTTCTTCTCGGTCGCGGAGCCGCTGCCCTCGGCGGAGGAGCCGCGGCTGTCGGTCCGGTAGAAGCCGGAGCCCTTGAAGACCACGCCGACCGCGTTGAACAGCTTGCGGAGCCGACCAGTGCACTCGGGGCACTCGGTCAGGGCGTCGTCGGAGAAGCTCTGGAACTGCTCGAAGGCGTGGCCGCACTCGGTGCAGGCGTACTGGTAGGTCGGCAACGTTCACTCCGGAGGGGTCTGGCCCGATGGGCTTGGCACTCTCGTGCTGCGACTGCCAATTCTACGACACGGACCGACGGGGCACCACGGATGCGCTCGTCTGGGGGAGGGATCAGGCGGACGCGGGCCGGAGGCGGGTGATCCCTCGGGGTGTCGCCGCGGCGAGCACCGGCCGGTCGTGCGGCTCGACGGGGACCTCCAGGCCCACCTCGTCGTCGTGGAGGAGCACGCAGGTGAAGGTGTCGACGGGCACCCGGGCCAGGGCGCGGTCGTAGGAGCCACCCCCGCGCCCGAGGCGCATCCCGGTGGGCGAGACCGCCAGCCCGGGCACCAGCACGGCGTCCGCGGTCGCGACCGCCTCGACGCCGAGCGAGTCCTCGGGCTCGAGCAGCCCGCGCGCGGCCGGGCGCAGCGACTCCTCGCCGCGCCAGGTGCCCCAGTCGAGGTCCCCGTCGGGCAGCAGGCGCGGCAGGACGACCCGCTTCCCGGCGGCGCCGAGGCCGGCGAGGAGGGCCGACGTGCCCGGCTCGCTGCCCACCGAGACGTACGCCGCCACGGTGGCCGCCCGGCGTACCTCCGGGCAGTCGAGCAGGTGCCCCGCGATCACGCGGCCGGCCTCGGCCACCTCCAGCAGCGGGCGGCGGCGCCGGGCCGCGAGGAGCTGGTCGCGCAGCGCCACCTTGGCGGGCAGTTGCCGATCGCTCACCCTGCGAGCCTACGATCGACGCCATGGGTAGTGCTGGCTTGAAGAGGGCGCGCGAGAAGATGCTCGCCGAAGGTGTGGACCGGGTCGCGATCGAGACCTTCGCCCACTACTACCGGCTGCTGGAGCACGGCGAGACCGGGATGATCCCGGAGTCGACGATCGACCCCGTGGGCATGGAGTCGCTGGCCGACGTCGAGGTGGGCGAGGAGGCCGGCGCCGCCGCGCTGCGGACCACCGCCGTGATCAAGCTCAACGGCGGCCTCGGCACCTCGATGGGGATGGACCGCGCGAAGTCGCTGCTGTGCGTGCGCCGCGGCCTCTCCTTCCTCGACATCATCGCCCGGCAGGTGCTCCACCTGCGCAAGCAGCACGGCGCCCCGCTGCCGCTGATCTTCATGAACTCCTTCCGCACCTCGGCCGACACCATGGCCGCGCTGGCGCGCTACGAGGACCTGCCGGTCGAGGGCCTGCCGCTGGAGTTCCTGCAGAACAAGGAGCCGAAGCTCCTGACCGCCGACTTGATGCCGGTGAGCTGGCCCAAGGAGCCCGACCTCGAGTGGTGCCCACCGGGCCACGGCGACCTCTACACCGCCCTGCGAGGGACGGGCCTGCTGGAGACGCTGCTCGAGGCCGGCTACGAGCGGGTCTTCGTCTCCAACTCCGACAACCTCGGCGCGGTCCCGGACCCGCGGGTGGCCGGGTGGTTCGCGGGCTCCGGTGCGCCGTTCGCGATCGAGGCGGTGCGGCGTACTCCCTCCGACCGCAAGGGCGGCCACTTCGCCCGCCGGAAGGCCGACGGCCGGATCGTGCTGCGCGAGACCGCGCAGACCCTCGACGAGGACAAGGCGGCCCTCGCCGACCTCGACCGGCACCGGTACACCTCGACCAACAACCTCTGGTTCGACCTGCGCGCGATGAAGCAGGCCCTCGACGTCCGCGACGGGATCCTCGGCCTGCCGATGATCCGCAACGTCAAGAACGTCGACCCCGGCGACCCGGGCTCGCCCGAGGTCGTCCAGATCGAGACCGCCATGGGCGCGGCGATCGAGGTGTTCGAGGGCTCGGCGCTCATCGAGGTCGGCCGCGACCGGTTCGTGCCGGTCAAGACGACCAACGACCTGCTCGTGCTGCGCTCCGACGTCTACGACATCGGCGAGGACTTCGTGCTCGACCAGGTCGCCGGCGAGATCCCCTTCGTCGACCTCGACAGCGAGCACTACAAGCTCGTCGGCGAGTTCGACAAGCGCTTCCCCGAGGGTGCCCCGTCGCTCAAGGAGGCCTGGTCGCTGAAGGTCGCCGGGGACTGGACCTTCTGCAAGGGCGTCCAGGTGGTCGGCGAGGTCGCGCTCGACGGACCGACGGGCCGCATCGACGCCGGCACCGTGCTGAGCGACACGGACGCGCACGGGGACGGCTGACGCCCGTGCGCTCGGTCGAGGAGCACCTCGAGCTGGTCCTGAGCGAGGTCTCGCCGCTCGCGGCGCACCCGCTGCCGCTGGTGGAGACGCTCGGGCTCGCGTCCGCGGAGGACGTGCACGCGACCGTCGCGCTGCCCGGCTTCGACAACTCCTCGATGGACGGGTACGCCGTGCGCCACGCCGACGTCGCGTCGGCGACCGAGGAGACCCCGGTGCACCTGCCGGTCGTGGGGGAGATCGGCGCCGGCCAGGCGTCGGGGCTGCTGGCCCTCTCGCCGGGCACGGCCGCGAAGATCATGACCGGCGCGCCGGTCCCGGCCGGGGCGGACTGCGTCGTGCCGTACGAGTGGACCGACCGCGGCGTCGCCCAGGTGCGCATCGACCGCGCGGCGGCGGTCGGGCAGCACGTGCGCCGGGCCGGCGAGGACGTCTCGGTCGGGGACCTGCTGGTCGAGGCCGGCACCGTGCTGGGGCCTCGGCACCTCGGTCTGCTCGCCTCCGTCGGCCGGCCGACCGTGCAGGCGCGGCCCCGGCCGCGCGTGGTGGTCCTCTCCACCGGCTCGGAGCTGCGCGAGCCGGGGCAGCCGCTCGGCTCCGACTCCATCTACGACGGCAACTCCTACCTGCTGGCCGCCTCCGCCCGTCGCGCCGGCGCGATCGCCTACCGGGTGGGGATCGTCCCCGACGAGCCGCGTGCCTTCCTCGACGCTCTGGAGGACCAGCTCGTCCGCGCCGACGTCGTGGTGACGTCAGGCGGGGTGTCGCAGGGCGACTTCGACGTGGTCAAGGAGGCGCTGCGCCCGCACGGCGTCTGGTTCGGCCCGGTCGCGATGCAGCCGGGGAAGCCGCAGGGCTTCGGCCTCGTCGGCGAGGACCGGGTCCCGATCTTCACGCTGCCGGGCAACCCCGTCTCGGCCTACATCTCCTTCGAGACCTTCGTGCTGCCGGCGCTGCGCAAGATGATGGGGCTGCTGCCGTGGTCGCGGCCGCAGGTGCGGGCCCGGCTCACCCACGGGGTCTCCTCGCCGGAGGGCCGGCGGCAGTTCCTGCGCGGCGAGCTCGGCGTCGACGCTTCCGGGGCGTACGTCGCGCCCGTCGGCGGCCCCGGCTCCCACCTGGTCGGCGACCTCGCGGCGTCCAACGCGTTGATCGTCGTCCCCGAGGACGTGACCGCCCTGGCCGCGGGCGACCATGTGCAGGTCGTGCGGCTCGACGAGGAGTTCTGAGATGGCGGACGGACCCACCCCCCGGCTCACCCACGTCGACGAGGCGGGCGCCGCCCGGATGGTCGACGTCTCGGCCAAGGACGTCACCGCCCGCACCGCGACCGCGTCCGGGCGGGTCCTCGTCTCGACCACGGTCGTCGAGCTGCTCCGCGGGGCGGGGGTGCCCAAGGGCGACACCCTGGCCGTGGCGCGGCTGGCCGGGATCATGGGCGCCAAGCAGACCTCGACGCTCATCCCGCTGTGCCACCCCCTCGCGCTCTCCTCGGTCACCGTCGACCTCGTCGTCGGCGAGGCCTCGGTCGACATCACCGCCACCGTGCGCACCACCGACCGCACCGGCGTCGAGATGGAGGCGCTGACCGCGGTCGCGGTCGCCGGCCTCACCGTCGTCGACATGGTCAAGGCGGTCGACAAGGCCGCGGTCATCACCGACGTCCGGGTGGAGACCAAGACCGGCGGCAAGTCCGGCGACTGGTCGCGACCGTGACCGGGCTCCCCGGCGCCGTGGTCGTCGCCTCGAACCGCGCCGCCGCCGGCGTGTACGCCGACACGACCGGGCCGCTCATCGTCGAGGCGCTGCGGGACCTGGGCTTCGAGGTGGGCGAGCCCGCGGTGGTGCCCGACGGCGAGCCGGTGGGCGCGGCGATCCGCGCGGCCGTCGACGCCGGTGCGCGGGTGGTGCTCACCACGGGCGGGACCGGTCTCACCCCGACCGACCGGACGCCCGAGGAGACCCGGCCGCTGCTCGACCGCGAGGTGCCCGGGATCGCCGAGGCGATCCGCGCACACGGCGTCGCGCAGGGTGTGCCGACCGCGGTCCTCTCGCGCGGGCTCGCCGGCGTGTCCGGCAGCTGCCTGGTGGTCAACCTCCCCGGCTCCCGCGGCGGCGTGAAGGACGGGCTGGCCGTGCTCGAGCCGCTGCTGGTGCATGCGGTGGAACAGGTCGCCGGAGGCGACCATTGAGCGCCCGTGCGGGGAGCGACCATTAGCCGCGCCTGGCCGGCCGTCCTGCGGTCGCGCAACGTGATGCTGCGGCCCCTCTCGTACGCCGACGCGGGGGCCTGGCGCTCGGCCCGCCGCCGCAACGCCGCGTGGCTGCTGCCCTGGGACGCGACCGTGCCGCCGGGCGGCGACGCCCGCCCCACGTCGTACGGATCGCTGGTCCGGCGCCTGCACCGCCAGGCCCGGCAGGGCGTGACCTACCCCTTCGCGGTGGAGGTCGACGACACCTTCGCCGGCCAGGTGACCGTCAACAACGTCGTGCGGGGCTCGGCGCTCTTCGCCTCGGTCGGCTACTGGTTGGACCGCGACTTCGCGGGCCGGGGCGTGATGCCGCGGGCCGTGGCGCTGACCATCGACCACTGCTTCACCGCCGCCGGCCTGCACCGGATCGAGATCGCGATCCGGCCGGAGAACTCCAACTCGCTCCGCGTCGTCGAGAAGCTCGGCATCCGCGAGATCGGCTACGCCCCCCGCTACCTGCACATCGACGGCGCCTGGCGCGACCACCGGCTCTTCGCGGTCACGGTCGAGGAGTGCCCCGAGGGGATGCTGGCTCGCCTGGACCGCGGCGACCCCTGAGTCACACCAGCATCACGAGCAATTTGCGACACACGTCTTGACATCCGCCGCGGCGGTCACACCACTCCCTACGCTCGGGCTCGTGGACCTGAGCGCACTCATCTTCGTCGCCCTCGCGGTGGCTTGGGCCGTCTACCTGATCCCCAAGGCGCTCAAGCACCACGACGACGTCCAGCGGAGCCGGTCGGTCGACCGGTTCTCCGACACCATGCGAGTCCTGGCGCGCCGGGAGCCGGTGGACCGGCGCAGCGCGCGCCTCGTCGTGACCCCCGGCCGGCCCGCCCAGGCCGCGGTGGTCGTCACCAAGCCGTCCGCCCGTACGGCGAAGGCGCCGGCGAGCCGCCGTGCCGCCGCGGCCCGCGCGGCCCGGCGCCGGCGTCGCGTCCTGGGCGCGATCGTCGTGGTCAACGCCGTGGTCGTCGCCCTCGCCGCCACCGCCGTCCTCTCCTGGTGGTGGCTCGCCGGACCGGTCGCGCTGCTGGTCGCGTGGCTCGTCGCCTGCCGGCTGATGGTCCGCCAGGAGCGGGGGATCGGCCGTGCGCGGACCGCCCCGGCCGCCGGGGACCTCGACGAGACCGGTGCGCCGGTCGACGTCGCACCCGTCGCGGACGACGCGCCCGCGCACGAGGCGGAGGGCGAGGACCACGCGCCCCTCGAGGACGCCGACACCCAGGGCTTCGACGCCGCCCGGGTCGAGGACCAGCCCGTGCTCGAGCCCGCAGAGGTGGACCCGAGCCTGTGGGAGCCGCTGCCGGTCACCCTCCCGACGTACGTCACGAAGTCGGCCGCGCCGCGCCGTACCGTGCGCACCATCGACCTCGACGCCACCGGCGTGTGGACCTCCGGACGCACCGACGCCGACGCGGCCCTGGCGCGGGAGGCCGACGACGCCGCGCGCGCCGCGAAGTCCGCCCGCGACGACGGCGACCACCGCGCCGTCGGCACCTGAGCCGAACCGATTCGGTGGCCCGCGAGAGCGGGTGCTACCGTCTTCCCTCGCGTCCCGGGTGCTTGCCCAGGGGTCGCACTGGGGCTGTGGCGCAGTTGGTAGCGCGTCTCGTTCGCAATGAGAAGGTCAGGGGTTCGAATCCCCTCAGCTCCACCAGACAAGAAACCGCCTCCCACCAGCAGTGATGCCGATGGGAGGCGGTTCGTCGTTTCGCAGCGTGGTTCGCCGGGACGGCCGTGGTCGACGACCACCAGGGCAACGGGCTGGTCCTCTCCTCACTGCTGGCCCGGCGACCCGGGCCCGGCGCAGGAGGGGCTGACGGGCAGGGTCACCCGGAACCGGGTGCCCACCCCGACCGCCGACTCCACCGAGATGGAGCCGCCCATGGCCGTGACCAGCTCACGCACGATGGCGAGTCCGAGGCCGGTGCCGCCGAAACGGCGGACGATCGACTCGTCGGCCTGGGAGAAGGCGTCGAAGACGCGGTCGAGCTGCTCGGGCTCGATGCCGATGCCGGTGTCGGTCACCTCCACGGCCACGAGCTCGCCGTTCCCGGCTGGTTGGGCCGTGAGCGTCACCGTCCCCTGCTCGGTGAACTTCACGGCGTTGTCGAGCAGGTTGGTGAGGACCTGGGCGACGCGGTGCGGGTCGCCGGTGAGCTCGTCCGGGACCGCGGGGTCGACGTGCCGGGTCACCTCGATGCCCTTGCGCGCCCCGGCTGCCTCGGCGAGGGGCATCACGTCCTCGAGGACGTCCTGGAGGCGGTACGGCTCACGGCGCACGTCCGCCCGTCCGGACTCGATGCGGGCCAGGTCGAGGATCTCGTCGACGAGCCGGAGGAGGCGCTGCCCGGAGCGGTCGATGGTGGTGACCATCCGCGCCTGGCCGGGGGAGAGGCCCGCGTCCTCGAGCAGCTCGGTGGCGGCCAGCAGGCTGGCGAGCGGCGTCCGCACCTCGTGGCTGACGTTGGTGAGGAAACGGGACTTGGCCTCGCTCGCGGCCTGGGCCTGGTGCAGGGCGTCCGCCAGCTCGCGGTGCAGTCGCTGCCGCTCGGTGATGTCCTGGGCGATGCCGTACACGCCGGTCACCTCGCCCGACTCCGGGTCGGTGATGATCGGCAGCCCGACCATCTCGAGGTCGACGTCGTGGCCGTCGCGGTGCTGGACGCGCAGCTCCAGCTGCTGCGGCTCGCCGGCCAGGATCTGGTCGAACGCGTCGGCTCCGCGAGGCAGGTCGTCGGGGTGGAGCAGGTCGGCGAACGACAGGCGGGTGAGCTCCTCGGGGCGGTAGCCCGAGAGCTTCTCGGCCGCGGGGTTGACCTCCACGAACCGGCCGTCGCGGTTCAAGGAGAAGACGCTGGCGGGGTGGTAGTCGAACAGCGACCGGTACTGCATGTTCGCCACCGCAAGGTCGCGTTGGACCTCGACCATGGCGGCGGCCTGCCGCAGCGCCGAGTGGTGGCGCTGGCGCGAGGACAGGACCCACATCGCGGGGGCGATGAGGATCAGGGTGGCGAGGTCGTGCCCGTCGAGGTGGTGCCCGCCGACGTCCACCGACGTCCACGCCGGGAACCAGTCGTGGCCGGCGGTGATGACCAGCACCGCCGCGGTGAGGAAGGCCCACGCGGTGACGTCCGGCAGGGAGAGCCGGGGCCACCGGTGCCGGCTCACGAGCCGTCGCATTCGTCCATCACCAGGCCATGGTCCGTCCTGGGTCCCTGCTCGGGACGCAGGTCACCGTCGAATGGCTCAGGTGTGTCATGGGGTCCGACCGCACGGCGGGCGAGCGGGCCGATGAGGCGGCGCCCGCCGGGGGACGCGCTCAGGAGCGGCTCTTGCGCGTCTGCTTCGCGTTCTCCTTCCTGATCGCGTCGACCAGCTCGTCCTTGTTCATCGAGGAGCGGCCCGAGACGTCGAGCTTGCGGGCGACGTCCATCAGGTGCTTCTTGCTGGCGTTGGCGTCGACGCCCTCGGCGGTCTTCCCGCCCTTCCGGGCCGAGGACCCGCCCTTGGCGGCCTGCTTGTCCGAGGGGCCCTTCTCGTCCTTGCCCTCCCAGTGGTCGCCGACCTTCTCGTAGGAGTGCTTGAGCGCGGCGTACGCCGTGCGGTGGGCGCGCTCGCCCTCGCCGTACTCCTCCACCGCGCTGTCGTGCGCCTTGGACCAGGTGCGCTGCGCCTTCTTCGGCGAGCGCTGCAGGGTCGAGGGCAGCTCTTCCTTGGCGGGCATCGTCGCCTCCGCTACGTCGGGGATCGGTCTGCGCGGTCCGGTACCCGACCCGCCGTCGCGCGAGTCGTACCTGGATCCGCCGCCGCAGGTCGGTGCGCGCTACAGTGGTCGCGTCCGGTCCACGGCGTCGTCGCGCGACCGGTGCCGCGGCCACCGACCGGTGGTCGCCCGCTACACATCGCACGCGGACCCCCTCGGGCGTCCCGTCCTCCGCAGCAGCGGCCGGCAGCGTGTGCGATGTCGTCGTCCCGCCGTGCGTGCCACGGCACGGGAGGAGAAGGCTTTGGCTCGAGGAGGCCAGCGCCGCAACGGCGCGCCGCGCAACGCCCCCCGTCGTCGTCCGCGCGAGCTCGACAACGAGGGCATCATCCCAGTCCTCGCCCGCGCGGTGCGCGAGGTCGAGGCGAGCGCACAGCGCGGCTCGGTGAGCCCGTCGGCGCGCACCAAGTTCCAGGTCGTCGCGCTCCTCGCCCGTGAGGAGCGCACCCGGGTCAAGGCCGACACCGAGGTCAGCGAGGCGCAGAAGGCCGAGCAGCTCAAGCGGCTGGACGGCATCGGCACCATCCTGGCCAAGACCGCCGCCCGGGACACCTCGCTCCTCTCCGTGCTCGCCGAGGACGCCCAGGTCTCCGACGCCGCCCACGAGCTGAAGCTGAAGATGCTCCGGGCCGCCGGGGTCGAGCCGGAGCCGGAGCCCGAGCCGGAGCCCGAGGAGGTGCTCGTCGGCGCCGGTGCGCCCGAGCGCCGCGTCGTCCCCCAGTCCGTCATCGCCCGCCAGCTCGCGAACCCGTTCCTGCCGCCGGACTTCAGCGTCGCCGAGGCGCGCGCGAGCCGGCCCCGCCGGCTGGCGACCTGGGAGCTGCTCGGCCCGCTCTTCCGCTCCTTCGAGTACGGCGGGGCCGGCGCGGTCTCCTGCATGCCGCTGCCCGACCCCGCGGACGTCAAGCTCGCCGGCGACCGCCAGCTGATGCCGCACCAGGCGCAGCTCGTCGCGGCGGCCGCGCAGGGTCACCGCACCTTCCTCCTCGCCGACGAGCCGGGCCTCGGCAAGACCGCGCAGGCGCTCCTCGCCGCGCAGGCCGCCGAGGCGTTCCCGCTGCTGGTGGTCGTGCCGAACGTCGTCAAGACGAACTGGGCCCGCGAGGCGGGGCTGTGGGTCCCCAACCGGCCCGCGACCGTCATCCACGGCGACGGCGAGAACATCGACGGCTTCGCCGACATCGTCGTGGTCAACTACGAGGTGCTCGACCGCCACGTCGGCTGGCTCGGCGACTTCGGCTTCCGCGGGATGGTCGTCGACGAGGCCCACTTCATCAAGAACAAGACCTCCCAGCGCTCCCAGCACGTCCTGCAGCTCTCCGACCGGATCCGGCAGCGGATCGGGCGGCCGCTGATGATGGCGCTGACCGGCACCCCGCTCATCAACGACATCGAGGACTTCCGGGCGATCTGGCAGTTCCTCGGGTGGATCGACGACAAGAAGCCGCTCGGGAGGCTGATGGACGCCCTCGAGGACACCGGCCTCACGCCCGCCGACCCGCCGTTCTACCCCGCGGCCCGCCGCTGTGTCATCGACATGGGCATCGTCCGGCGCCGCAAGGTCGACGTCGCCGCCGACATCCCGGCCCGCCGGGTCGCCGACCTGCCGGTCGAGCTCGAGGGCGAGGCCGCCCGGTCGATCCGCGCGGCCGAGCGCGAGCTGGCCCGCCGCCTCGTCGAGCGCTACGACACCGCACTGGCCACCCGCACCTCCGGCCAGGTCGTCGAGGGCATCGACCACGAGCTGGTACGCCGCGTCGCGACGTGGGAGCGCGAGGACACCGCGGACTCCACGACCGGCGAGAACGTCTTCGGCATGATGCGCCGCATCGGCCAGGCCAAGGCGGGCCTCGCGGCCGACTACGCGGCGCAGCTGTCCCGCAACGTCGGCAAGGTGGTCTTCTTCGCCAAGCACGTCGACGTCATGGACGTCGCCGAGGAGACGTTCGCGCGCCGGGGGATCAAGTACTCCTCCATCCGCGGCGACCAGACGCCGAAGACCCGGCAGCGCAACATCGACGCGTTCGTCGAGGACCCCGAGGTGGAGATCGTCGTCTGCTCGCTCACCGCGGCGGGCGTGGGCCTCAACCTGCAGGTCGCCTCGAACCTGGTGCTCGCCGAGCTGTCGTGGACCGACGCGGAGCAGACCCAGGCGATCGACCGGATCCACCGGATCGGTCAGGAGGAGCCGGTCACCGCCTGGCGGATCATCGCCGCGCAGACGCTCGACACCCGGATCGCCGAGCTGATCGACAGCAAGGCCGGCCTGGCCGCCCGGGCGCTCGACGGCTCCGACGAGGAGCTGCCCAACAGTGCCGACATCCAGCTCGAGGCGCTCGTCGCGATGCTCACCGACGCCCTCGTCCGGCGCGGGGACGCCGCGTGAGGCGGGCGGGGGCGGGTGCCGCCCTGGCCCTGGCCGCGCTGGCCGGGTGCTCCTCGGAGGAGCCGCCGCCGGTCGGCGCCGACGGGTCGGGCACCTACCGGACGGCCGAGCACGCGAGCGCGACGCTGACCGACGCCGACGGCGAGGTCGTCGGCCGGGCCGAGGCCGAGCCGGACATCGCCGACGCCCTCGAGCTGAGCGTGCAGGCGACCGGCCTGGAGCCGGGCACCTACCGCGTCTCGCTGGTCCCGGGGGCCACGTGCGACGACCCCGCCGGCGAGGGGCCTCGCGGCCCCCGGCTGCCGGACCTGGTCGTGACCGAGGACGGCGGCGCTCCGTCGTACTCCGAGACCACGGGGCTCTCGCTCGACGACCTCGACGACGGCGCGGCGCTGCGCCTGGTGGGTGGACCCACCGAGGCCTGCGGAGTCCTCGCCGACTACTGAGCGGGCGCCGGGAGCGTCGTGTCGACCACATCGCGGCGCCCGGGGTTCCCGCGGCGGGCGGGTGCCCCCGATAATCATCGCCATGACCACGACCCCGGACCGCCGCTGATGCGCGCCGTGCTGGCCGTGGCCCTGGCCGTCGCCTTCGTGCTCGTGACCACCGGGGCGAGCGGCGAGCGGCCGAGCGAGACCGTGCGGAGCACGCTCGCGGGCCAGTCGGTCCGTCTCTCGCTGCCCGGCGGAGGCATCGAGCCGAGGGGGCTCGTCGTCTGGTTCCACGGTCAGGGCGGCAACGTCAACGACCGCGTCGACGGTCCGTGGCTGGACTCGCTGCGCCGCGACGGCTGGGCGATCGCGTCCTCGGAGTTCCACCGCAAGTCCTGGGGCAACGCCGCCTCCACCAAGGACGCCGCGCGCCTCATCGAGTGGGCCGGCGACCAGACCGGCCTGGAGCCGAGCCTGTGGGTCGCGGGCTCGATGGGTGCCACCGTCTCGCTCAACGCGCTCGTCCACGGGGTGCAGCCGCCGCCGTGCTGGTACGGCGTGAAGCCGGCCATCGACCTCACCGAGATGGACCAGGTGCCCGGCGGGCCCGGCTGGATCCGCAAGGCGTATGGCGGGCCGGTGCCCGCCGACCGCAACCCGGTCCGGAACCTCGACCGGCTGCCGGCCGACACCCGCTACCGGATCGTCTCGTCGAAGACCGACGAGTGGGTCATGTGGGACGAGAACACCCAGCCGCTCGTGGCGAACCTCCGCGCGCGGGGGGTCGAGCACAGCCTGCTCGACGTCGAGGGGCCGCACCAGCACCCCTCGCACTTCAACGCCCGTGACCTCGTGGCGTTTGCCGAGTCCTGCCTGTAGCTGCGTCGACCAAGGCCGCCCGTTCCGGGGCCCAGGGCGTCGGACTGTAACGCGACGTTCGCCACTGTTCTTGCACGCTGCAACGTGCAGGAGGTGTGGGTGACGTCGCGTTACATCCGTCGGCGGCCGGCGTTCAGAACAGCGACGCCGACCCGAGGAACCGCTCGACCTCGATCCGCAGCGCCACCCGCTCCGGGTTCACCCGCGGCTGGCGGTACCGGGCGGCGTACTGCTCCACCGCGCGCGCCACGTCGTCGGGGGCGTCGGTCGCCACGGCCGTCCCCTCGAGGGTGGACCAGCGGGCCCCGTCGACCTGGCAGACCGCGACCGGGCCGCCCGGAGCGGCCAGCACGTTGCGGACCTTCCGGGAGCCGCCGGAGGCGATCACCCAGGCGCAGCGGCGCTCGAGGTCCACCGCGCACCCGACGGGCACGACGTGGGGCCGGCCGTCGGGGCGCAGCGTGGTCAGGGTGCACAGGTGCCGCTCGGCCCACATGGCGGCGAGAGCCGTCGGCAGGGCGGTCCAGTCGGGACGCAGGGACGGCATCGCTCTCCTCAGATCCAGCGCTCGAACCAGATGCGGTCGAGCCACTCGCCGTGGGTGAGCAGCTCGTGGGTGAAGATCGGCCAGAACCAGGCGAAGTTCAGCAGCACGAGGACCAGGAACGACCCGGCGACCACCACCCCTGCGGTCCGGCGGGCGGTCGCCACGCGGGAGCCGCCGATCAGCTTGCCCATCGTCAGGGTCAGCGCGAGCACCACGAACGGCAGCGTGACGGCGAGGTAGAACAGGAAGATCGGCCGGTCGTCGTAGAGCAGCCACGGCAGCCAGGTCGACGCCGTCCCCACGACGGCGACACCGAACCGCCAGTCCCGCGCCCCGACCCACATCAGCGCCGCGTAGGCCAGCGCGAGGATCCCGCCCCACCACAGCACCGGCGTCCCGATGAGGAGCACCTGCCGCAGGCAGTCGCTGCCCTCGGGTGCGTCGCAGCCGCGCGTGCCCGGCTCGATGTCGGTGTCGGCGGCGACGCCGACCGGGCGGTTGATCAGCAGCCACCCCGACGGCTTCGAGGCGTAGTCGTGCTCGCTGCAGTTCAGGTAGTGCGCGTGGAAGGTGTAGACGTCGCGGTGGTAGCTCCACAGCGAGCGCAGCGACTGCACCGGCTCCCCGAGGCCGGTGGCGTCGGGCTCCTCGGCGGTCGGCCAGCGGGCTCCCGAGCTGTCGAGGTTGTCCTCGGCGCCGTCCTTGCAGGGCCGCTCGGCCTCGAACTGGGTGTACTGCGTGGAGGAGAGGTGCTCCTCGTACTCCGCCGCGTGCAGCAGCCAGCCCGACCACGAGGCGACGTACACCGCCAGCGCGACCAGCACGAGCGAGGCGAACGCCGGCACGCCGTCGACCACCGCCGAGCGGAGCACCGGCCAGCGGACGCCGGCGGAGCGCCGGGCGCCGGCGCTCCACGCCCACACCAGCAGGCCGAAGGCCGCCAGGGGGTACGCCGCGGTCCACTTGGTGCCGACGGCCAGGCCGAAGCAGACCCCGGCCCCGACCAGCCAGGGTCGCCACAGCAGGCCGCGCACCGGTCCCCAGCCGCCGTCGACGGGGCTGGGCGCCAGCCGGGCCAGGCGGGCGCGGTACCAATCGCGGTCCGCGACGATGCAGGTGACGCCGCACAGCGTGAAGAACGCCAGGAAGATGTCGAGCAGCGCCAGCCGCGAGAGCACGAAGTGGAGGCCGTCGAGGCTGAGCAGCAGGCCCGCCACGAGCCCGAGCATCGTCGACCCGGTCATCCGCCGCGCCAGCCGGCACATCACCAGCACCATCAGCGCGCCGACCACCGCCGCCGAGACCCGCCAGCCGAACGGGTCCATCCCGAAGGCACGCTCGCCGAGCGCGATCAGCCACTTGCCGACCTCGGGGTGGACGATCATCGACGGGTCGGAGGCCCACAGGCCGTCGGTGGTGCCGGCGAGGATCTGCTCGTTGGCGTCGTCGACGTACTCGCGCACGTAGCCGTGGTTGGCCAGGGACCAGGCGTCCTTGGCGTAGTAGGTCTCGTCGAACTGGAACTCCCGCGGCTCCCCGAGCCGCCACAGCCGCAGGCCGAGCGCGAGCAGCGCGACGCCGACCGCTGCGGTCCAGCCGACGACGGGGTCCTCGACCTTCGCCCGGATGGTGCTCGCCGACGCCACGAGGCAGGACTCTACGGGGACCGCCCCGACCTGCCGGGCGGACCGGGGCGGGCTGACATGATCGGTCCATGACGCCTCCGCCGACCGGCACGCTCGTGCTCGCGGCCACGCCGATCGGGCGCGTCGCGGACGCCCCGCCCCGGCTCGCCGAGGAGCTCGCGGGCGCCGACGTGGTGGCCGCGGAGGACACCCGCCGGCTCAAGCGGCTCACCAGCGACCTCGGCGTGAGCATCGGCGGCCGGGTGGTGTCGTACTTCGAGGGCAACGAGGCAGCGCGCACCCCGGCGCTCCTCGAGGCGCTGCTCGCCGGCGACCGGGTCCTGCTGGTGACCGACGCGGGCATGCCGAGCGTCTCCGACCCCGGCTACCGCCTCGTCGCGGCCGCGGTCGAGCACGACGTGCCGGTGACCGCCGTCCCCGGGCCGAGCGCCGTGCTGACCGCGCTGGCCGTCTCGGGGCTGCCGGTCGACCGGTTCTGCTTCGAGGGCTTCCTGCCGCGCAAGGCCGGCGAGCGCTCCCGGCGCCTGGCCGGGCTGGCCCGCGAGGAGCGGACGATGGTCTTCTTCGAGGCACCGCACCGCACCGGGGCCGCGCTGGCCGCGATGGCCGAGGCGTTCGGCGACGACCGCCCGGCCGCGGTGTGCCGCGAGCTGACCAAGACCCACGAGGAGGTGCGCCGCGGCGCGCTGGCCGAGCTCGTCGCCTGGGCGGCGGACGGGGTGCGCGGCGAGGTGACGGTCGTGGTCGCCGGTGCGTCGCCGACGGCCGAGGTGGGCACCGACCCCGCGAGCCTGCGCGCGGCCGTCGCCGAGCGGGAGGCGGAGGGCACCAGCCGCAAGGAGGCGATCGTGGAGGTCGCCCGCCTGGCCGGGGTGCCCAAGCGGGAGGTCTACGACCTGGTCCACCGATCGACCTGATGAGGGAAGAGGGATGAGCATGAGCGAGCGCCTGGCCCGGTTCCACCACGACGGCCTGACCTTCGACGTCGTCGACGACGGGCCGCTCGACGGTGACCCGGTGACGCTGCTGCACGGGTTCCCCGAGCGTGCCAGCTCCTGGCGCCGGGTCGCCCCGCTGCTGCACGAGGCCGGCCTGCGCACCTACGCGATGGACCAGCGTGGCTACTCGCCGGGCGCGCGGCCCGAGGGGCGCCGGCACTACCGGACCGAGCTCCTGGCCGAGGACGTGGCGGCCCTCGTGCGGACGATCGGTCGCCCCGTGCACCTGGTCGGCCACGACTGGGGCGCCCAGGTCGCGTGGGTCCTGACCGGCCAGCACCCGGAGCTGGTGCGCACGCTGACCGCCGTGTCCGTGCCGCACCCGGCGGCGTTCGGCGCCGCGATGACCTCCTCCGACCAGGCGCTCCGCAGCTGGTACATCGGCCTCTTCCAGGTGCCGAAGGTCGTCGAGCTGCTCGCCCACGCCGGGGGCGGCCGGCTCTTCGAGCACTTCCTGCGCGCCTCGGGCATGGAGGACGACGAGCTCGCCCGGGTGCGCGAGGAGGTGGTCGAGGACGGCGCCCTGCCGCACGCGCTCGGCTGGTACCGCGCCCTCCCGCTCTCCGACCGCTCGCTCATGGGTCGCTCGATCAAGGTGCCGACGACGATGGTGTGGAGCGACGGCGACTCGGCGCTCGCCCGCCGCGGCCCGGAGCTCACCGAGCGCTACTGCCGCGCCGACTACGAGCTCGTCGTGCTCCAGGGCGTCAGCCACTGGATCCCCACCCAGGCGCCGGAGGCGCTCGCCGAGGCGGTCCTCGAGCGGGTGGCCGGCACGTGAGCGACCGTGAGGAGGAGCGGCCACCCGCGCCGGAGCCGCTGCCGGCGCCGGTCGTCGACAACCACTGCCACCTCGACCTCGGCCGGGGTGGCCCCGAGGTGTCACCGCCGGCCGACCCGGCCGCCGCCATCGCCGCGGCGGCCGAGGTGGGCGTCCCGCGGATCGTCCAGATCGGCTGCGACCTGCGCGGTGCCCGGTGGGCGGTGGAGGCGGCCGCGACTCACGACGCGCTGGTCGCCGGCGTCGCGCTGCACCCGAACGAGGCACCCCGGCTGGTCGAGCAGGGGACGAGCCTCGACGACGCGCTCGCCGAGATCGAGGCCCTGGCCGGTGCCCACGACAAGGTGCGCGCCGTCGGCGAGACCGGGCTCGACCACTTCCGCACCGGCGAGGAGGGTCGGGCGGTGCAGGTGGAGTCGTTCCGGCGCCACATCGACCTCGCCAAGCGGCTGGACAAGACCCTCGTGATCCACGACCGCGACGCCCACGACGACGTGCTGCGGGTGCTGGACGAGGAGGGCGTGCCCGACCGGTGGGTGATGCACTGCTTCTCCGGTGACGCCGCCTTCGCCCGGGCCTGCCTGGACCGGGGCGCCTACCTCTCCTTCGCCGGGACGGTCACCTTCAAGAACGCCGCGTCCTTGCGCGACGCGCTCGTGGTGGCCCCGCGCGACCGGGTGCTCGTCGAGACCGACGCGCCGTACCTCACGCCCCATCCGCACCGCGGCCGCACCAACGCGTCGTACCTCGTCCCGGTGACCGTGCGGGCCATGGCGGAGGTCCGCGGGGACGACCTCGAGGAGCTCTGCCGGGCGATCGACGCGAGCACCGAGGAGGCCTTCGGCGGATCCTGGTGACATCCTGGTGACGCCGCGGCCGCCCCCTGAGAGCCCTGAGAGCCCTGAGAGCCCTGACTAGTGTGGTGAGAGGCCGCCCACACCGGTCCGCGAGGGTTTGCGATCGCCTCCGAGGACTGTTCTGCTGGAGTGCAGAAGGCCGGGATCGGGATGATCTTCCGGTGCGCGAGGGCGGTGCCGTCCAGGGGTGGGGAAGCCTCCGGAGGTGGCCCACGACGCCACGACGGGCCGCTGCGAGGCGGCCCCGTGCGCACGCGCCGGTGCCCGAGGACCGGGGAGGACGACGTTCGGAGAATCGTGCGCAGCACAATCGCACCGCGGGTGGTCTCGTGGAGCCGCAGTCGAGTGGTGATGGTGGTCCTGGCCACCGTCGTCGCGCTGGCGGTCGCCGGGACCACGCTCGGCTACTCGGCGCTCAGCAAGTCGGTCACCCTCACCCTCGACGGTGAGGAGCAGCAGGTGACCTCGATGGGCACCACGGTCGGGGACGTCCTCGAGGACCAGGGCATCGAGGTGGGTCAGCACGACCGCGTCGCGCCGGGCCTCGACGAGGAGGTGTCCGACGGCACCGAGATCGCTGTCCGCTTCGGCCGCCCGGTCGAGCTCACCGTCGACGGCGAGACGACCACGCACTGGGTGACCGCCACCGAGGTGGCCGGTGCCCTGGGGCAGCTGGGCCGCTCCTTCGACGGCGCCGCGCTGTCGGTCAGCCGCGGCGGGGCCATCGACCGCGACGGGCTGTCGCTCGAGGTGGTCACCCCGAAGACGATCCGCGTGAAGCTGGGTGCGAAGGACTGGCGCAAGCGCACGGTCACCGCGCTCACCGTCGAGGAGGCCCTCGGCGAGCTCGGCGTCGAGCCGGGCAAGCGCGACCGGACCAAGCCCGGTCTGGGGCGCACCATCGCCGACGGCGACCGCATCGTCTTCACCGACGTCCGGGTCGAGACCAAGAAGGTCACCGGCGAGACCATCGCCCACGACACCGAGGAGCGCGCCGACGGCTCGATGCTCGAGGGCGAGTCGACCACCGTCCGGGCCGGCCGCGACGGCCTGCGCGACGTCACCTACCGCCTGACCTACCGCAACGGCGAGGTGGTCTCGACCGACGTCGTCCGCTCCCGGGTCACCCGGGCGCCGGTCACCGAGGTCGTGCGGGTCGGGACCAAGCCGGAGCCGGAGCCGGAGCCGGCCGCGGCCACCTACGCCAGCGGCGGCACGGTCTGGGACCGGCTCGCCCAGTGCGAGTCCGGCGGCAACTGGGCGATCAACACCGGCAACGGCTACTACGGCGGCCTGCAGTTCTCGCTGTCGACGTGGCGCGCCTACGGCGGCCCCGGCTACCCGCACCAGCAGAGCCGCGAGACCCAGATCGCCGTGGCCGAGCGGCTCCGTGCCGCGACCGGCGGGTACGGCTCCTGGCCGCACTGCTCCTCCAAGCTCGGCCTGCCTCGCTGACGAGCGGCTCGGGACGCCTCAGTAGCCTGAGGCCCATGTCAGACACCTCCGCCGGTCCGAGGCTGCTCGGGCCGGCGGAGGTGCGTCAGCTCGCGGCCGCGCTCGACCTGCGGCCGACCAAGCAGCGCGGGCAGAACTTCGTCATCGACCCCAACACCGTCCGGCGGATCGTGCGGGAGTCCGGCGTCGGCGCCGACGACGTCGTCATCGAGGTCGGGCCCGGCCTCGGCTCGCTGACCCTCGCCCTGCTCGAGGTCGCCGGCCGGGTCGTGGCGGTCGAGGTCGACGAGAAGCTGGCGGCCGCCCTGCCGGACACCGTCCGGGCCCACGCGCCCGCCCAGGCCGACCGGCTCGAGGTCGTGCTCGCCGACGCGATGCGGGTGCGGGACATCCCCGGCCCCCCGCCGACGGCCCTGGTCGCGAACCTGCCGTACAACGTCTCGGTGCCCGTGCTCCTCCACCTGCTGCAGCTGCTGCCGACGCTCGAGCGCGGCCTGGTCATGGTGCAGTCGGAGGTCGCCGACCGGCTGGCCGCGCGACCCGGCTCCAAGGTGTACGGCGTCCCGTCGGTCAAGGCCGCGTGGTACGCCTCGGTCCGGCGGGCCGGCGCCATCGGCCGCAACGTCTTCTGGCCGGCGCCGAACGTCGACTCCGGCCTGGTCGGGTGGGAGCGCCGCGACCCGCCCGCGACCACGGCCTCCCGCGAGCAGGTCTTCGCGGTCGTCGACGCGGCCTTCGCCCAGCGGCGCAAGGCGCTGCGCGGGGTCCTCCGGGGCCTCGCCGGCTCGGCCGAGGCCGTCGACGCGGCGCTGGCCCACGCGGGCGTCGACCCGCTCGCCCGCGGCGAGTCCCTGGCGGTCGAGGACTTCGCCCGCATCGCCGAGGGGCTGCCCGCCGGAGCCGGCGGGTGAGCGCCGTGACGGTCCGCGCGCCGGCCAAGATCAACCTGCACCTGGGGGTCGGCGCCGCCCGCCCGGACGGCTTCCACCCGGTGACGACCGTCTACCACGCCGTCGGGCTCTGCGACGACCTGACCGCGACCCCCGCCGACGACTGGGGCGTGTGCATGTCGGCGCCCGACTGGTTCGACGCCTCCGTCCTGCCGGCCGACGGCGCGAACATCGTCGACCGGGCCGCCGCGCTGCTCGCCGCCCACCACGGCATCCCCGCGACCGGGCTGGTCTCGGTGGTCAAGGCGATCCCGGTCGCCGGTGGCATGGCCGGTGGGTCGGCGGACGCCGCGGCCGCGCTCGTCGCCCTCGACCGGCTCTGGGACGCGGGCACCACCGACGAGGACCTCCTCGGCATCGCCGCCCAGCTGGGCAGCGACGTCCCGTTCGCGCTCCTCGGCGGCACCGCCCTGGGCACCGGCCGGGGCGACGTGGTCGAGCCGGTGACCGACGAGGCGACCTGGTGGTGGGTCGTGGTCCCCTCCGCGCAGGGGCTCTCGACGCCTGCGGTGTACCGCCACTTCGACGAGATGTTCCCGGACGCCGCGGCCGAGCCCCGGCACCCGAACGCGCTGCTGGCGGCCCTGGCCTCCGGCGACCCCCGCCGGCTCGCCCTGGCGCTCCACAACGACCTGGAGGCGCCCGCGGTGGACCTGCGCCCGGACCTCGGTGAGCTGCTCGACCGCGGTCGGGATGCCGGCGCCCTGCGCGGGCTGGTCTCCGGCTCCGGCCCGACGTGCGTCTTCCTCTGCGAGTCCGCCGACCACGCCCGCGACGTCGCGGCGACGCTGGAGCGCGCCCACCCGCAGGTGCTCGTGGCCAACGGCCCGGTCGCCGGTGCCCACCTGGTGGAGTACGCCTGACCATGGCCAACTTGTTGAATCTCGAGCGGGTCTCGAAGTCCTACGGCGTGCGTCCGCTGCTCACCGACGTCTCCCTCGGGATCGGCGCCGGCGACCGGATCGGCATCGTCGGGCGCAACGGCGAGGGCAAGACCACGCTGCTCGAGGTGATGACCGGGCTGGAGGAGCCGGACACCGGTCGCGTCTCCCGCCAGCGGGGGCTCCTCGTCGGCTACCTCCACCAGGGCGACGAGCTCGTCGACACCCACACCGTCCGGGAGGCCGTGCTGGGCGGCCGCGCCGACCACGAGTGGGCCGCCGACCCCCGCACCCGCGAGATCGTCGAGGTGCTGCTGGCCGGGGTGACGCTCGACCGCTCCGTCTCCGGCCTCTCCGGTGGTGAGCGTCGGCGCTGCTCGCTGGCCGCGCTCCTGCTCGGCGACCACGACCTCGTCGTCCTCGACGAGCCCACCAACCACCTCGACGTCGAGGCCGTCGCCTGGCTGGCCGAGCACCTCGCGGGGCGCTCCTCGGCCCTCGTGGTGGTCACCCACGACCGGTGGTTCCTCGACGCGGTCTGCCAGTGGACCTGGGAGGTCCACGACGGCCAGGTCGACGCCTACGAGGGCGGGTACGCCGCCTTCGTGCTGGCCAAGGCCGAGCGGCAGCGACAGCTCGCCGCCTCCGAGGCCCGCCGGCAGAACCTCGTCCGCAAGGAGCTGGCCTGGCTGCGGCGCGGGCCGCCGGCGCGGACCTCGAAGCCGAAGTTCCGCATCGACGCCGCCAACCAGCTCATCGAGGACGTCCCGCCGCCGCGCGACCGTCTCGAGCTGCAGCGCTTCGCCACCCAGCGGCTCGGCAAGGACGTCATCGACGTCGAGGACGTCGACCTGGTGCGCGGCGACCCCACGGCCGGCGGTCGGGTGCTGCTGCGGCACGCGACGTGGCGGATCGGCCCGGGGGACCGGGTGGGCCTCGTGGGGGTCAACGGCGCCGGCAAGACCTCGGTCCTCTCGCTGCTCACCGGCGAGCTGGCGCCCACGGCGGGCCGGGTCAAGCACGGACGGACGGTGGCGCTGCAGCACCTGAGCCAGCAGCTCGACGACCTCGACCCCGACGGGCGGGTGCTGCCGACGGTCGAGTCGATCCGCCGGCTCACGAAGACCGCCGACGGCCAGGAGCTGACCGCGACCTCCATGCTGGAGCGCTTCGGCTTCACCGGTGACCGGCTGACCGCCCGGATCGGTGATCTCTCCGGTGGCGAGCGGCGGCGCTTCCAGCTGCTGCGGCTGCTGCTGACCGAGCCGAACGTCCTGCTCCTCGACGAGCCGACCAACGACCTCGACATCGAGACCCTCAACGTGCTCGAGGACTTCCTCGACGGCTGGCCCGGCACCCTGGTCGTGGTCAGCCACGACCGGTACTTCCTCGAGCGCGTCACCGACTCGGTCTGGGCGCTCCTCGGAGACGGGCAGATCTCCATGCTCCCCGGTGGCGTCGACGAGTACCTCGCGCGCCGTCAGGTCGAGTCGGGACCTGTGCCCGTCGAGTCGGGACCTGTGCCCGTCGAATCGGGCGACTCAACGGTCAGAACTCCCGACTCGACCGGCGGTGGGTCCGCGCGGCCGCCGGCGCCGGGGAAGGTGAAGGCCGGCAGCGCCGAGGAGCGTGCGGCGCGCAAGACGGTCAACCGCATCGACAAGCGGCTGGAGAAGATCGCCGAGCGGGAGGCCGAGCTCAACGCCGCGGTGCTCGAGCACGCCCAGGACTACACCGAGCTCGCGCGGCTGAGCGCGGAGCTGCAGGAGCTGGCCGCCGAGAAGGAAGAGCTCGAGCTGGAGTGGCTCGAGGCCGCGGAGCTGCTCGAGTAGGTCGGAGCCGGGGCCTCAGGCGAACGGGGCGAGCAGCCGACGCAGCAGGCCGGCCAGCTGCTGCCGTTCGGCGTCCGGCAGGTCCGCCAGCAGCTCGTGCTCCGCGTCGAGCAGGGCGGTGAAGGCGCCGTCGACGGCGGCCTTCCCCTCGGCGGTGAGCCGCACGATGACGCCCCGGCGGTCGTCCGGGTCGGGGTAGCGCTCGACGAACCCGCGGGCCGCCAGCCGGTCGACCCGGTTGGTCATCGTCCCGCTGGTCACCAGCGTCTCGCGCAGCAGCCGGCCGGGGGAGAGCTCGTACGGCGAGCCGGCCCGGCGCAGGGCGGCGAGGACGTCGAACTCCCACGACTCGATGGCGTGCGCGGTGAAGGCGCGGCGCCGGGCGAGGTCGAGGTGGCGGGCCAGTCGGGAGATCCGGCTGAACACGGCGACCGGCTCGAGGTCCAGGTCGTCGCGCTCGCGCGCCCACGCCTCGACCAGCTCGTCGACCTCGTCCCGCATGCCCGCACTGTAGCGGACGTCGAGAATCTTGACGTCAAGATAAGTTGGGAGCACCATGGAGCCATGGCCGCGACGCACACCTGGGACCCGCAGCGCTACCTCCGCTACGCCGACGAGCGGGGCAGGCCCTTCGTCGAGCTGCTGTCCCGCGTGGGCGCCACGGCGCCGGAGACCGTGGTCGACCTCGGGTGCGGGCCGGGCAACCTGACGGCGCTGCTGGCCGACCGCTGGCCCGGCGCGCGGGTCGTCGGTCTCGACTCGAGCCCGGAGATGGTCGCCGCGGCGCGCGAGCGCGGGGACGGCGTCGCCTACGACGTGGCGGACCTGCGCGACTGGTCGCCCGCGGCGCCGGTCGACGTGCTCGTCTCGAACGCCACGCTGCAGTGGGTGCCCGGCCACCTCGACCTGCTCCCGCGGCTGGCGGCCTCCGTGGCGCCCGGCGGCTGGCTCGCGCTCCAGGTGCCCGGGAACTTCGAGGAGCCCAGCCACGTGATCCGCCGCGACCTCGCCGACGAGCCGCCGTACGCCGAGCACCTTGGTGACGTCGCCGTGCCCGCCGCGCACGACGCCGGGACGTACCTCGAGGCGCTGACGCGGCTGGGCTGTCGGGTCGACGCCTGGGAGACGACTTACCTCCACGTGCTCACGGGGCCCGACCCGGTCTTCGCGTGGGTGTCCGGCACCGGCGCCCGCCCGACGCTCCAGGCGCTGCCCGACGACCTGCGACCGGCCTTCGAGGAGGAGCTCCGGTCGCGGCTGCGTGCGGCGTACCCGGACCGAGGCGGCGGCGTGGTCCTGCCGTTCCGCCGGGTCTTCGTGGTCGCGCAGGTGGCGGCATGATCCGGCTTCACCACGTCCAGCTGGCCTGCCCCGCCGGTGGCGAGGAGGTCGCCCGTCGGTTCTGGCGCGACGGTCTCGGCATGACCGAGGTGCCCAAGCCGCCCGAGCTCGCCGGGCGTGGTGGTGCCTGGTTCCGGTCGGGGGAGGCGGAGATCCACGTCGGCGTCGAGGAGCCGTTCGTGCCGGCGCGCAAGGCGCACCCGGCGCTGGCCGTCGACGACGTCGCCACGCTCGAGACCCTGGGCGAACGGCTCACGGCCGCCGGCTTCGAGGTCGACTGGCGCGAGCGGCACACCTTCACGGGGCACCAGCGGTTCCACGCCTACGACGGGCACGGGAATCGGGTGGAACTCGTTACTGGTGCGTAACTTCGGCGGGGTGTCGGCCGTTGTCCACGGCGTCGACCGGCCGTGGGCGACCCCTCGGGAGAAGCGGGGGGAGCTCCACCCGAGGGGCCGTCCGCAGCCGGCCGACATACCTGACGGTCGATACCTTCGGGGGTATCGGACCGGCACGCAACACTAGCACCGCGAGCCCCACCGGGGTCGCGGTTCCCCGAAGAATCCCGGAGATCCCGAGAGATGCCACTCCAGTCGGTCGACAACTCGGCTGTCGTCAACCGTGTCAAGCGTGCCCACGGCCAGCTGGCCGGGGTGCTGCGGATGATCGAGGAGGGTCAGGAGGTGGACCTGGTCATCCCGCAGCTCAAGGCGGTCTCGCGCGCCCTCGACCGAGCGGCGTTCGCGATGATCACCGCCGACCTGCGCCGGCACCTCGCCGACGGCGGGTCGATCGACGAGGAGCGCCTGGCCGACCTGGAGAGGTTCGTGCTCGCCCTCGGCTGACCTGCTCCGTGCGGTGTCCGCAGGCCGGGGGCGGGCGTTGCTGGCGCTCGTGGTTACTCGGGAGTAACCTGACCCCATGAGCCAGGTCCTCTCCATGTGGCGCTCCGCCACCCAGCTGCCGGTCGTCGGCCCGGTGCTCGGCGCGCGGGTGTTCTCGCTGCTCTTCGCCCAGAAGGCGCCGTACTTCGCGACGATCCGGCCGCGGTTCACCGAGATCCGCCCGAACCGCGCCGAGCTGGTCATCCCGAAGCGCCGGGGCGTCCACAACCACCTCGGCACCGTCCACGCGATCGCCCTCTGCAACGGCCTCGAGGCCGCGATGGGCGCGCTCGCCGAGGCGACCATCCCCGCCGACAAGCGGTGGATCCCGAAGGGGATGGAGGTCGGCTACACCGCCAAGGCGACCAGCGACATCACCTGCGTCGCGGAGACCGACCCGGAGCAGTGGACCGACATCCCCGACGGCGGTGGTGACCTCCCGGTCCGCGTGCGCGGGGTCCGCGACGACGGCACCGTCGTCATCGAGGGCACGATCCGGCTCTGGGTCACCCCGCGGCCGGCGAAGGGCCCGAAGGGCTGATCCCCGGCGGACGACCCAGCCACACCGGGTTCGTCAGCGCGACCATCGCGAGCCCCGGCACGCCCCGGAGCGGGTCGAGCACGGGTTCGCCGTCGAGGCGGCGTACCTCCGCCCGCACGAACGGCGCCAGCGCCGGCGCGACCGTCGCGCTCAGCGTCGCCGCGCCCGACCCGTCGGCGACCGCACCCGCGAGCGGCCCGAGCGGCCCGACCAGCTGCGCCAGGCAACCAGGCACGCCGGTCACCTCGAGGCGTACGTCGACGGGCTCGGCCGGCCCGGCGCCGAGCGCGTCGCCGCAGCTCGCCGTCCGGTCGCCGGCCGTGGCGGTGAGCGCCAGGTCGACGTCGCTGGTCTCGGCCAGCCACGCCCGCCCGGCGCGGACCGCGGCGACGACCGCGCCGACCGAGAGCGTCTCCGCTCGTACGACCGTGTGCGGCGTCCCGACGGGTTGACCCTCGTGGTGGGTGTCGGAGGAGCCGACGGCCGGCAGCCACGTCCCCGATGCCGGTGCGGCCACCAGCTGCGCGTGCCAGGTGGCCAGCGTGGCCTCGTCGTCGAGGGTCCACGGTCCGTTCCAGACCTCGACCGCGTCGACCTCGTCGTACCCGTAGGACCAGGTGGAGCCCGACGTCGGAACGTGCGGGTGCGCGGCGATGGAGACGCCGCCGAGCCGGCGCACCCGGCCGGTGACCCGCGCGAGGCTGGCGTCGTCGCGGAAGCGCCAGTCGAGCCAGGCGCCCGCGGGTTGGCCGAAGGCCACGCAGTGGCCGGCGCGGGTGGTGACCTCCTCGCCGGGGATGACGAGGAAGTCGTCGGTGGCCTGCCGGCCCCAGGTGAGGTGGGCCGAGGAGGTGTTGTGCTCGGTGGAGGCGAGGAAGTCCAGCCCGGCGGCGCGGGCCGCGGCCAGCAGGCGCGCCTGCGTCCAGCGCCCGTCGGAGTGGACGGTGTGGGTGTGCAGGTCGCCGCGGTACCAGCCGGGCCCGGTCCCGCGGACGGCGCGCGGCGCCGGCCGGGGGCGGAAGCGCCGCCCGGGCGCGCCCCTCCGCAGCGTCACCGTCACGGTCCACTCCACGCCGGGCGGGACGACCGTGAACGGGCCGAGGACGACCCGCCACGTGCCCGGGTCGAGGTCACCCGCGAGGTAGCCCGGCGTCGCTCGGCTCCGGCTGATCCGGAACTGCTCGCGGGCACCGCCCGACCACCCGCGGAAGGAGCCGCCGGGGCCGAGGATGCCGAGGTCGATGATGTTGAACGAGAGGCCCACGCCTGTGTCGAGCTTCTCGTGGCTGAGCCGGACCTCGACCTCGCGGACGCCGCGGGGCATCCGGAACGGCAGGTAGTGCCAGTCCGGCGTGCCCACGCCGGTGAACCGGCCGGAGAAGGTCAGTGTCCGGCTCCCCGCCGCCTCCGCCGATCCGGTGGCGCCCACGACCACCGCCCCGGCCGGGCCGGCGGCGAGCAGGCTGCGGCGGGTCAGCGGGGGGAGGTGACGGTCGCACACGCTCCGGTCAACGAGTGGGGCGTGGGCGTGTCACGGGGTTCACGCGCCGGCAGCCTGTGGTGTCCCCTCGACGGCTGCACCACCGCTCGGCGACCGGTCCCGTCCGGACAGCCGCGCCTCGAGGATGACCGCCAGCTTGGAGAGGGCGTAGTTGATGACGATGAAGACGACGGCGAGGACGACGGCCACGGCGAATGGATTGAGGTACGCGGGCGAGATCCAGATCCGGGAGCCGACCTCGATGATCCCTGGGGCGCCGATGATGAACCCGAGAGCCGTGTCCTTGAGCGCCACGACGCACTGGCTGATGATCGCCGGCAGCATCGCGCGCACCGCCTGGGGCGCGAGGACGAGGCGGAGGGTCTGACGGCGCGTCATCCCCACCGCGTACGCCGCCTCGCTCTGCCCCTTCGGGACCGACTGCACCCCGGCCCGAAAGACCTCCGCCAGGACCGAGCCGTTGTAGAGCATCAGTGCGAGAACCAGCGCCCAGAACCGGCCGATCACGTCCGAGAAGCCGAAGAAGATCACCAGGATCAGCAGCAGCACGGGAACGGCGCGAAAGAACTCGACGACCAGCACGGCGGGCCATCGGAGGATGGGCGACTCGGAAAGCCGCATGCCCGCGAAGACAGCCCCGAAGGCGAGGGAGAGGGCGATCGCCGCGGCAGCGATCTTGAGGGTGTCGAGCAAGCCCTCCAGGAGAGCCTCGACGATGCGAGGCTCGCCGAGGAACTCCCACTGGTCGGGTGTGATCGCCTCGGCCTCCCACAACTTCCACGTCGCCCACGCCGCGATGGCGGCCACGATGATGAGGAAGAGCACGGTGAGCAGGCGGTGGCGCGCCCGCGCCTTCGGTCCCGGCAGGTCGAAGAGGACTGAGGTCATCGCGCTGCCGCCGTCCGTCGCTCGAAGGTCTTCGACGTCATCACGAGGACGGCGACGATGATGACGTATCCCAGCGCGATGCCGATGAAGCTCCACCAGAGGCTGCCGGGGAAGTCCCGGATCAGGTCGCTGAGCTGGTAGGTCGCCTCGGTGACGCCGAAGCCGGCGGCGACCGAGGTGTTCTTGGTGAGCGCGACATAGACGCTCGTCAGCGGCGGCACGACGTTGCGTAGCGCCTGTGGCATCACCACGTGGCGCAGCGAGCCGGTGAAGTCCAGCCCGATCGCGCGAGCGGCCTCGGCCTGGCCAGCGTCGACGGTGTTGACCCCCGAGCGCACCGCCTCGCAGACGAAGGCGGCCGTGTAGAGGCCGAGGGCGGTGACAGCGCGCCAGAAGAAGGTGTTCTGCCCGAGGTAGCTGGAGTCGACGAGTAGTCCGAGGTCGGGCAGGCCAACGGCGGCGAAGATGAACAGGACCACCAGGGGCGTGTTGCGGAAGAGATTCACGTAGACGGTGCCGACCGCGCGTAGCGTCGGGATGGGGGAGACCCGCATCGCGCCCAGCATCAACCCGACCAGGGTTGCCACGACCATCGAGTAGACCAGGATCTGCAGCGTCAGGCCGAAGGCCCCGACGATGCGGCTGAAGGCCTCGCTGATGTACTCACTCGTCATGGTCGTCCTGGGGGTCGTTGCGGTGGCTGGCGTCGGCTCCGCACGTCCCCGGCCGGCTCGTGACAGGCCAGGGACGTGCGGGCGAAATCAGCTTGCCTGGCAGCCCTCGTCGACCTGCGGGGGCTCGGGGGTCTCGACGCCGGACTCCCCGAGCGTCGCCTCGAAGGCCTCCGCCCAGCTGCCGTCGTCGTAGGACTCCTGGATGGCGTCGTTGAGGAACTCGCACATCTCGGTGTTGTCCTTGTTGAAGCCGATGCCGTAGCGCTCCTCGCTGAAAGGCTCGCCCACGACCTCGAGCTCGTCGGGCGCCTGCGCGGCATAGCCGAGGAGGATGGCGCCGTCCGTGGTGACGGCGTCGACGGAGCCGTTCTGCAGCTGGGTCACGCAGTCGGAGTAAGTGTCGAACGGCACCGGGTCGGCGCCGTACTCCTCGGTCACCGTCTTGATGGAGGTGGAGCCGGTGACCGAGCAGACCTTCACTCCGTCGAGGTCGTCGGGGCCAGTGATCTTCTCCTTGTCCTCCTCGCGCACCAGCAGCTGCTGACCGGTCACGTAGTACGGGCCGGCCTGACCCACGACGCCGCGCCGCTCGTCGGTGATGGAGTACGACGCGAGCACGAGGTCGACGGTGCCGTTCTGGAGGAAGGGCTCACGGTTGTCGGAGACAGTCTCCTCCCACGTGATGTCCTCGGGAGCGATGCCGAGCTGGGCGGCGACGATCTTGCCCATCTCGATGTCGAAGCCGCTGGGCTCGTCGGCCCCCGGCTCGAGGTAGCCGATGCCGGGCTGGTCGTACTTGACGCCGATGGTGATCTCGCCCGCCTCGGAGAGCTCGGCCATCCGGCTGCCGGCTTCGAACTCCGGGTTGTCCTCCACCGCCACGTCGACGCCTCCGTCGTCGCTTCCGCAGCCGGCCAGCGCGAGCACGAGGCCGCTGACAGCGGCCGCGGCCTTCATCCGGGTCATCCCCATGGTCACTCCTTCGATTCGTTTGTGCGTCGGTCTTCTCGAGGCGAGTGGTCGACCCCGGCTCGTGCCGGGCTCAGTGCTCCAGGATCTTGCCGAGGAAGTCCTGAGCACGCTCGGACTGCGGGTTGGTGAAGAACTCCTCGGGGGTGTTCTCCTCGACGATCGCGCCGTCGGCCATGAAGATCACCCGGTCGCCGGCCTTCCTGGCGAAGCCCATCTCGTGGGTGACGACGACCATGGTCATGCCGCCCTCGGCGAGGTCGACCATGACGTCGAGGACCTCCTTGATCATCTCGGGGTCCAGCGCCGAGGTCGGCTCGTCGAAGAGCATCACCTTCGGGTCCATCGCCAGCGCCCGGGCGATGGCGACGCGCTGCTGCTGGCCGCCGGAGAGCTGAGCGGGGTACTTCTGGGCCTGGTGCTCGATCCCCACCCGCTCCAGCAGCTCCATGCCGCGCTTGTCGGCGTCGGCCTTCTTCTGGCCACGGACCTTGATCGGCCCGAGGGTGACGTTCTCGAGGATCGTCTTGTGCGCGAAGAGGTTGAAGTTCTGGAAGACCATGCCGACCTCGGCCCGGAGCTTCGCCAGTGCCTTGCCCTCGGCCGGCAGGGGCTGACCGTCGAGGAGGATCTCGCCCTTGTCGATGGCCTCGAGCCGGTTGATCGTGCGGCACAGCGTCGACTTGCCCGAGCCGGACGGGCCGATCACCACCACCACCTCGCCGCGCTTGATGGTGAGGTCGATGTCCTTGAGGACGTGCAGGTCGCCGAACCACTTGTCCACGTGGTCCATCACGACCAGTGCGTCACCCCGGCCGGTGGGGGCCGGTCGGCTCTCCAGGCTCGTCATGGCCGATGACCCTAGCCACATCGGGCCCGAGGTGGCCATGCTCGCGTGCGCCGAGATCGCGACCGGAATCCGATCGTGACCTGGGGGCTTGCAGGAGTCTCCTGAGGAGTGTGGCGCCAGGTGCCGTTGGGAACCGGGCGAGCCGGCGATGTGCGGTGATCGGCCGCCCGCGGGGCTCACCCTCGGTCACGCCTCGGCGTGAAGCACCCACGCCCCGGTCGAGCGGACGCCGCCGGAGCCGCCCCAGTCGGTGCCGCCGAGCACGACCAGGTGCTCGCCGACCCAGGTCGCCGTGCCCGGCTCCGCTGGGCCGCCGGCGGGCTGCGGCAGCCGGGTCCAGGTGGAGGAACGGTCGTCGTAGAGCCAGCCCTCGGCGGCGAGGAGCGGGCCGCCCAGCGCCTCGACCGGCCAGCCGCCCGTGTGCTCCTCGGGGGCGTTCGGCAGTCGGCTCCACGTGCCGGCCGCCGGGTCGAGGGCGCCTCCGTAGGGGATGGTCCGGCCGAAGTTGTCGACCTCTCCGCCGTCGGCGCCACCGGGGGTCGGGTCGACCAGTCGCTCACCGGTCCACGACCAGCGCCAGCCCCCGAGCTGGTCGCTGGTCGGCAGCACGCGCCACTCCTCCTCGCCCGGGGGCAGGATCGCGGCGTGGACGAGCGCCGGGTCGGCAAGCCTCCCACCGGGGGCGATCGGCTTGGCGGTGAGGACCAGGCCGTGCGGCGTGGCGGTCAGGAAGCGGTCGTACGACGGCTCGAGCGGGTCGGCCGGCAGGGTGGACCACCGGCCGGTCGAGGTGTCCAGGACGTGGTCGGGGCCCACGCCGTTCTCGTCGCTCCAGGACGGCAGGACCAGCCGGTCGCCGTCGGCGAGGAGCCCACCGTCTCTCGCCTCCGGTGGGGTCCGGAGCCGTCGCCACGCGTCCTGCCGGCTGTCCCAGGCCACCAACCCGTCTCCGGTGAGGACGTACAGCTGCGTCCCGATGACCGCCGACGGCGCCCACAACGGCACGGACACGGGCGCGTCCGCGATCCGCCGCCAGGTGCCCGTCGAGGGGTTCCACGCGGCTCCGTCCCGACGTTCGCCGGGCTCGCCGTAGCGGCAGGCGGCGGTGGCTGGGCACGGCGGGCCGCCGTAGCCGCCGACGAAGACCGCCTCCCCGTCGACCATCGCCGCGACCGGCGCCTCCCTGGGCGAGAGCGGCGGCGCGGGCAGCGCGGTCCACCGCCCGGGACCGGCCCCGGAGGGATGGGCCGGGTCGGCCGACCCGGCAGGGCCGTCACCGACGGCACGGCCGCACCCCGCGAGCAGCGACGCGAGCAGCAGAGCCGTGACCAGACGCATGCCCGTACGACGCGACGAGGCCGGACAGCGTTCCGTCCGAGCCGCGGCCGGCGTCGCGACCGGGGGCAGGCGGGGTTGCCGTCACTCCTGCAGGATTCCGCCGGCCCCGCGCGCCCGCCGTACCCTGGACCGGTCATGCCTGCCACCACCGATGCCCCGCGCACCTACGAGGTCCGCACCTACGGGTGCCAGATGAACGTCCACGACTCCGAGCGGCTGACCGGCCTGCTGGAGGACGCGGGGTACGTCGCGCCGGCGGACGGCGAGCAGGCCGACGTGGTCGTGTTCAACACCTGCGCCGTGCGGGAGAACGCCGACAACAAGCTCTACGGCAACCTCGGCCACCTCGCTCCGGTGAAGGCCGCGCGGCCGGGCATGCAGATCGCCGTCGGCGGCTGCCTGGCCCAGAAGGATCGGTCCACCATCACCGAGAAGGCGCCGTGGGTCGACGTCGTCTTCGGCACCCACAACATCGGGTCGCTTCCGGTGCTCCTCGAGCGTGCTCGGGTGCAGGAGGAGGCGCAGGTCGAGATCCTCGAGAGCCTCGACGTGTTCCCGAGCACGCTGCCGACCAAGCGGGAGTCGGCGTACGCCGCGTGGGTCTCGATCTCGGTCGGGTGCAACAACACCTGCACGTTCTGCATCGTGCCCGCGCTGCGCGGCAAGGAGAAGGACCGCCGACCCGGTGACGTCCTCGCCGAGGTCCGGGCACTCGTCGCCGAAGGGGTCACCGAGGTGACCCTGCTCGGCCAGAACGTCAACGCCTACGGCGTGGAGTTCGGCGACCGGCAGGCCTTCTCCAAGCTGCTCCGCGCCTGCGGGAAGATCGAGGGCCTCGAGCGGGTGCGGTTCACCAGCCCGCACCCCGCGGAGTTCACCGACGACGTCATCGAGGCGATGGCCGAGACGCCGAACGTCATGCCCAGCCTGCACATGCCGCTGCAGTCCGGCTCCGACCGGGTGCTGCGCGCGATGCGCCGCTCCTACCGGTCCAGCAAGTACCTCGGCATCATCGAGCGGGTCCGCGCCGCGATCCCGGACGCCGCGATCACCACCGACATCATCGTCGGCTTCCCCGGCGAGACCGAGGAGGACTTCCTCGAGACGCTGCGCGTGGTCCGCGAGTCGCGGTTCTCGAGCGCCTTCACGTTCCAGTACTCCAAGCGCCCCGGCACCCCGGCCGCCGTCCTCGACGAGCAGGTCCCGCCGGAGGTGGTCAAGGACCGCTACGGCCGGCTGTCCGAGCTAGTCACCGAGATCGCCTGGGAGGAGAACAAGCGGATCGTCGGCCGGACCGTCGAGCTGATGGTCGCCGAGGGCGAGGGCCGCAAGGACGCCGCCACCCTCCGGCTGTCGGGACGCGCGCCGGACAACCGGCTGGTCCACTTCGCCGCGCCGCCCGCCGAGCTGGGCTCGCCCCGGCCCGGCGACATGGTCACCGTCGAGGTCACCTACGCCGCCCCGCACCACCTGGTCGCCGACCGCGTGCTGGCGGTACGGCGTACCCGCTCCGGCGACGCGTGGGAGGCCCGTACGGCGGCGCCCGCCACCGTCGGCGTCACCCTCGGCATGCCGAGCGTCGGCGTGCCGGCGCCGTTGCCGGACGCGCCCGCCTGCCGCTGAGGGCTCAGACGTCCGGCTTGGCCTGGAACCGCTTCTCCTTCGACCGCGGGTCGGCGCGGGGGTAGCCGGCCTTCGGGGCAAGGCCGGTCGGGTTCGCCTCCGGGGCGCCCTCGGACTGCTCCGGCGGCGGGTCGTCGGTGCGGGCCTCGCCGACCGCGGAGTTGTCGCGCATCCCGTCGGTGGCCGCCTGCCCGGGCCCGGCGTGGCCGACCCGCTCGGAGCTGACGCCCATGCCACCGGCCGCGCCCTGCGGCCCGGTGCTGTTGGGGTTCGAGGCGCGCAGGGGCTCGGCCAGGTCCTCGTCCACCGGCGGGTTCCCCGGCAGGTCGCTCGGGGTGTCGCTGGACGTGTCGCGGGGTGTGCGGCCCGCGTGCTGGTCGCTCATCCGGCCTTCCCCTCCTCGGCGCTGCCGGTGTCCTGGGCCCCGGCGTCCTCGCCGCTCGCGTCGGTGGCGTCGGTCGAGGTGTCCTCGCTGCCCGACATCTGCTCGCGCAGGTCGGCCGGCGTCTTGTCCTCGATGGCGGGGTTCTGGTCGGGGGTGAGGTCCGGGATGGCCCGGCCGCCGGGGTCCTCGATGGCGTCGGCGCCGCCCGGCTCGGGCTCGCCCGGTTCGATCTCCGGCTCGGGCTTCGGGGCGAGGTCGCCGCTGCCGGTGTCGGTCGTCCTGTCGTCCTCGGGCATCAACGGTCTCCTCGGAAGCCGAACGTGGTGTACGGCGTGGCGGTACCCGACCGCACGGCCCGCAACACCGCGAGCTCGTGCGGGACCACCGGGTCCGGGAGCGCCTCGAGCGGCCACCACCGCATGTCGGCACACTTCTCCGGCTCCACGATCCGCGGCTCCCCGAGCCAGGTGTAGGAGGTGAAGAAGAAGTCGATCCGCTCGTCGATCGGCTCGCCGCCGCCGGTGCGCTGCATCGCGGTCACCAGCTGCAGGTCGAGCCCCTCCACGCCGACCTCCTCGCGTGCCTCGCGCTCGGCTGCGTCGTACGCCGTCTCGCCGCGCTCGACGTGGCCGGCGGCCGCGGCGGCCCAGTGGCCGTCCATGTAGCCCGTGCCGCGGCGCAGCTGCAGCAGCACCTCCGGGCCGGCGAGGCCGTCGCGCAGCAGGAAGACGTAGGCGGCCGGCACCACCACGAACCGCCCCTCCGGGCCACTCACGGCACGCTCACTCAGGGCGGTCGCCGTGGCGGTGGTCGGCCTCCGAGCCGGCGACCGGCTCGCGGAGGTGCTCGGGGTCGACGTCACCCCGCGGCCGACGGTCGGCGCCCGTCTCGGCGGCCGGCTCGTCGTCGCGCAGCGGGTTCCCCGGCGGGGGGTTGCCGGGCGGGTTCCCGTGCTGGTCGCTGGGCTGGCTCACAGCTCGTCCTCCTCGTCGTCGACGAGCTCGTCCGCCGGCGTCACGGCGGGCTCGCCGGTCGCGCGCTCGTAGACGGTGCCGGTCTCGTCGGAGGCCGGCTCCTGCGGCGCGTAGCTCGTCGGGTCGGCCGCCTCGTCGGTCGGGGGCGGGTCGTCGGGCTGGTGCTCGTCGGGTGTGGGGTTCTCGGGAAGCTGGGTCACTGGCTCGGCTCCGGGAAGGACGTCTCGGCGTTGTGCTCCTGCTCGGCCTCGGCCGCGGCGCTCGGGATGGTGCCGTTCGTCAGGTCGCTGCGGTGCTCCTGGTCGGGCACGTCCTGGTCGACGTCGAGCGCCGGCTCGTTGCTGCGCTCGGGGATCGGCGCGGTCATGCTGGCCCCTTCCGGTCGGTGACGGGGTTCCTTGACACACTAGCCAGATGGGGCCGATCGCAATCTCCTCGATCCGGGGCTTGCCGATCGTCGCCGTGGTCGGTGCCACCGCGAGCGGCAAGACGGCTCTCTCCCTCGACCTCGCCGAGCGGCTCGGCGGTGAGGTGCTCAACACCGACGCCATGCAGCTCTACCGCGGCATGGACATCGGCACGGCGAAGCTCCCGCCGGCCGAGCGCCGCGGCATCCCGCACCACCTGCTCGACCGCCTGTCGGTCCGCGAGCCAGCGAGCGTGGCCGAGTTCCAGGGATGGGCCCGCTCGGTCGTCGCCGACCTGCGGGCGGCCGGCCGGGTGCCGGTGCTGGTCGGGGGGTCGGCCCTCTACACCCGCGCGGTGCTCGACCGGTTCGACTTCCCGGGCACCGACGAGGCCCTCCGCGCCCGCCTCGAGGCGGAGCTCGCCGAGGTCGGGCCCGCGGCCATGCACGCGCGGCTGCGTGCGGTCGATCCCGAGGCCGCCGACCGGATCCTCGTGGAGAACGGCCGTCGCACGGTCCGCGCGCTGGAGGTGGTGGAGCTGACCGGCCGGCCGTTCAGCGCCTCCCTGCCGCAGCTGGAGTACCTCGACGCGGGCACGGTGCAGGTCGGCGTCGACGTGGACCGGCCGACCCTGGACGCGCGCATCGAGCAGCGGGTCGACGCGATGTTCGCCGCGGGCCTGGTCGACGAGGTGGCGCGGCTGCTGGAGGAGGGCCTGGCCGAGGGGCGGACCGCGGGGCGGGCGATCGGCTACCGCGAGGTGGCGGCGCACCTCGCCGGGGAGATCAGCCTCGAGGAGGCGCGTGAGCGGACCGTGGTCGCGACCCGGCGGTTCGCCCGCCGACAGGACTCCTGGTTCCGCAAGGACCCTCGCGTGGTCTGGGTCCGTCACGACGACCCCGACCGGGTCGACCGGGCGCTGGCCGCCATCGCCGACGCAGCGACCCCGGGTGCGTCGCCGAAGTACTGAGCCAACGACGGGTCCGCGGCTCCGGCCACGCGTGGGTCCGGCCCCGCCACCTGCGTTGGTTCAGTACTTCGGCAGCCGACCGTCGTGAGAGGGTAACGACGTGCCTCGCCGGCTGAGCATCGACCAGGTCCTCGCCCGGCGCCGCGACGACGGCACCGGCCTCGTCGTCGGCATCCGGACCCAGGACGGCACCACCTACGACCAGCGCGGGGACCTGCCCGACGGCGCCGCCTCCCTGCTCGAGATCGGCTCGGTCACCAAGACGATGACCGCGCTCCTGCTGGCCGACCTCGCCCGGGAGGGCGTCGTGGGCCTCGAGGACCCGGTCGGCTCCTACCTGCCGGCCGCGCCGCCGGTGGTCGAGCGGCCGATCACGCTGCTGGACCTGGCCACCCACCACTCCGGCCTCCCGCGCCTGCCGCGGGGTGCGCTGTGGACCGGCATGACCAGCGAGCGGAACGACCCCTACGCGCGCTACGACGAGGCGACGCTGACGGCCGCCATCGCCGCGACCCGTCCGAAGGCCGCGCCGGGCCGGCGGTTCAGCTACTCCAACCTCGGCGCCGGGATGCTCGGCTGGGCGCTCGCCCGCGCGGCCGGCACCGACTACGCCACGCTGCTGGCCGATCGCCTCACCGGGCCGCTCGGCCTCGTCGACACCGGCGTCGTCCCGCGCCCGGGGCAGGAGCGCCGGCTCGCCCCGGGCCACGGGTGGCGCGGCCGTCCGGCCGGCCGCTGGGACCTCAACCTGCTGGCCGGCGCCGGCGGCGTGGTCTCCACCGCGGCGGACCTGCTGCGCTGGACCGCCACCTTCGACGAGGGGTACGCCGGCCCGCTGGCCGCGGCGGCCGCCGCGGCGCGGGAGCCCCGTCGCCCCGCAGGCCGGTTCGGTCCGGCGAAGGTGGCGCTCGGGTGGCTGGTCGGGCCTGACGGCATGCTCTTCCACGACGGCGGCACGGGCGGCTACCGCTGCTTCGTCGGGTCCCGTCCCGACCTGGGCACGTCGGTGGTGGTGCTCTCGGCGCGGGCGCGCGGGGTCACCGGCCTCGGGCTCACGCTGCTCGGGGCCGCGTCGGCACGCTGATCCGGCATCCCGACCGAGGGCAGCGCAGAGGAGCAAGATCGGTCGGGCGCCGGAGGCCGTGGCGGGCCCAGACTGGTCGGCATGGACGACCGACCGCAGGGGCGCGACCGGCTGCGTGAGCTGCTCGACGCCGTGCTCGACGAGGAGAACCGGACGCTGGCCGACATGGCGGGCGACGCCTACTCCTCGCCGTACCACTTCTCCCGCCGGCTGCGTCGCGACGCCGGCGAGCCGCCGGTGGCGATGCGGCGCCGGGTGGAGCTGGAGCGGGCGGCGTGGCAGCTGCGCCAGGGCAGGAGGGTGACCGAGGTGGCGTTCGCGGCGGGCTACGAGAGCGTGGAGGGGTTCAGCCGCGCCTTCGCCCGGACCTACGGCGAGCCGCCGAGCGCCGTCGCGGCGGGCGGCCCGCGGGACCACTGGCTGCCGGCGCCCAACGGCATCCACTTCCACCCGCCGACCTCGCTGTGGGTCGACGCGACCGAGGCGGCCGGCACCCCGACCGGCGACCCGGTCACCGAGCAGCTGCTGCAGCACGACCTCGACGACACCCGGGCGCTGCTCGAGCTCGCCAAGGGCCTGCCCGAGGAGACCCTGCACCTGGCGGTGCTCCCGGGGCACCGCGTGCTCGAGTGGGACGGTGAGGAGCCGTCGGTGGCGGCCGTGCTCGAGAGCCAGGTGTTCAGCAAGGAGGTGTGGCTGGCCTCGATCGAGGGGCTCGACACCCCCGCGCGGGGCGACGGCGACGTCCTGTGGCTGGTCGAGCGGCACGACGCGGTCGCGCCGCGGTGGCTGGCCGTCGTCCGGGACATCGACCGTCGGGGCGCGTGGGGCGACCGCCTCGTCGACGCGCTCTGCGAACCGCCGGAGAGCTTCGTGCTCGGCGAGGTGGTCGCCCACGTCCTCACCTACGCCTCGCACCGCCGCCAGCTGGCGCGGCTGATGCTGCGGATGCTGGGCGTCCCGGTCGACGACGGCGACCCGATCACCTGGAGCCGCACGAGGAGGAGCCTCCGATGACCCGCACCGTCTACTACACCGCCACCACGCTCGACGGCTTCCTGGCCGACGAGCACGACTCGCTCGACTGGCTCTTCACCCAGCCCCTGGACGAGGGCGGCATGCACGACTACGCCCCGTTCATCGCCGGGGTCGGCGCGCTCGCGATGGGGGCGACGACCTACGAGTGGCTGCTCGACCACCTCGCCGGGACGGGAGAGGAGTGGTCCTACGAGCAGCCGACCTGGGTGCTCACCCACCGCGACCTCGAGCCGGTCGCCGCGAACGTCGCGATCACCTCCGGCGACGTCGCGCCGGTGCACGCCGCGATGGTGGAGGCAGCGGCGGGCAAGGACGTCTGGGTGGTCGGGGGCGGCGACCTCGCCTGCCAGTTCGCCGAGGCCGGGCTCCTCGACGAGCTCCGCCTCTCGATCGCGCCGGTGACCCTGGGCGCCGGCCGGCCGCTCTTTCCGCGCCCGTTCGACCTGCGGCTGGTCGACCACGGCCGCAACGGCGCGTTCCTGTGCGCGACGTACGACGTGGTGGGCCGCCGCGCGGTCGCCTGACCACCGAGCCGCGCGCGGCACCCGCCGACCGGCGTACCGTGAGGGCCGTGCCGCAGACCGCCGAGACCAGTCCCCAGCCCCAGCACGGCGTGACCCGTGAGATCACCACCGTCGAGGAGCTCGTCGGGCTGCTCGGCGAGCCGCACCAGCGCGCGCGCGACAAGGCCCGCCCCGCGCTGCTGCCGGTCGACCGCGACTGGCTCGCCGCCTCGCCGTTCTGCGTGATGTCGACGGCCGACGCGGAGGGCCGCTGCGACGCCTCGCCGAAGGGCGACCCGGCCGGGCAGCTGGTCCACGTCCTCGACGACCGGACCATCGCGCTCGCCGAGCGCCCGGGCAACCGGCGCGCTGACGGCTACCGCAACATCCTGGTCAACCCGCAGGTCGGCCTCTGCTTCGTGATCCCCGGCCGCGGCGACACCCTGCGGATCAACGGGCGCGCCCGGCTGGTCAGCGACGCGCCGTGGTTCGACGAGATGGCGGTCAAGGGGCACCGGCCCCTGCTCGCGGTCGTCGTCGAGATCGAGGAGCTCTTCTTCCACTGCGCCAAGGCGTTCCTGCGCAGCGGGCTGTGGCAGCCGGAGACGTGGGACCCCGAGGCCAAGGTCCCGCGCCGCGCCCTCATCGCCAAGGAGGTCGAGGCGAACGGCATGGACATCGCCCAGCTCGACGACTACTACCGGCCCGAGAACTACGGCAAGAGCCTCTATGAGTGAGTACGCCTTCCTCAAGGGCCACGGCACCGAGAACGACTTCGTCCTCCTGCCCGACCACGACGGCACCGTCCACGGCGAGCTCGACCCCGCCCGGGTCGCCGCGCTGTGCCACCGGCGGGCCGGCATCGGGGGCGACGGCGTGCTGCGCGTCATCCGCACCGAGGCGTACGCCGCGGCGCGCGACCACGTCGACCCGGCGGAGGCCGCGTGGTTCATGGACTACCGCAACAGCGACGGGTCGGTCTCGGAGATGTGCGGCAACGGCATCCGGGTCTTCGCCCGCCACCTGCTCGAGGAGGGGCTGGTCGAGCCGGGCCGGCCGATCCCCGTGGGCACCCGCGACGGGGTCAAGGTGATCGAGGTCGACGGCGACCGGATCACCGTCGACATGGGGCGGCCGCGGGTGCTCGGCGAGTCCGAGGTGGCGGTGGGGGAGTCGCGGTGGACCGCGCGCCACGTCGACATGGGCAACCCGCACGCGGTGGCGTTCCTGCGCGAGGGGGACTCCCTCGACCCGCACGGGCCGGTCGGCCCGCTGGCCGAGGAGCCGGCCTACGACCGCGCGGTCTACCCGGCCGGGGTCAACGTCGAGTTCGTCGTCCGGCGCGGGGAGCGCCACGTCGCGATGCGCGTCCACGAGCGCGGCTCGGGGGAGACCCGCTCCTGCGGCACCGGGGCCTGCGCGGTGGCGGTCGCGACGGCGCTGGCCGACGGTCGGTCGGCGGGCGCAGCGGGCTCGGCGGGCTCGGCGGGCGGGGACGCGACGTACCGCGTCGACCTGCCCGGCGGCACCCTCGAGATCAGCTGGACCGCCGAGGACCGGGTGCTGATGACCGGGCCCGCCGTCGTCGTCGCCCGCGGGACCACGCGGCTCTGACCGGGCGCGCCCCACTAGTCTCCGGAGCATGGAACTCAACGGAGCCAGTGCCATCGTCACGGGCGGAGCGTCGGGCATCGGCGCTGCTTGCGCCCGCCAGCTCGCCGCCCGCGGGGCCGTCGTGGTCGTCGCCGACCTGCAGGCCGACAAGGGCGAGGCCCTCGCCGAGGAGATCGGCGGCGTCTTCGCCCGGGTGGACGTGACCGACACCGAGCAGATCGCCGGCGCCGTCCGCGCGGCCGCCGAGATCGCCCCGCTGCGCGCGGTGGTGAACTCCGCCGGCATCGGCTGGGCGCAGCGCACCATCGGCCGCGACGGCCAGCTGGAGTCGGCCCACGACCTCGGTGCCTTCAAGAAGGTCATCGAGATCAACCTGATCGGCACCTTCGACATGGTCCGCCAGGCGGCCACGGTGATGAGCACCCAGGACCCGACCGAGTCCGGCGAGCGGGGCGCCATCGTCAACCTCGCCTCGGTCGCGGCCTTCGACGGCCAGATCGGCCAGGCGTCGTACTCCGCCTCCAAGGGTGGGGTCGTCGGCATGACGCTGCCCGTCGCCCGGGACCTCTCCGCGGCCGGCATCCGCCTCAACACCGTCGCGCCGGGCCTGATCGAGACGCCGATCTACGGCGAGGGGCCGGAGGCGGAGGCGTTCAAGGCCAAGCTGGGCGAGAGCGTGCTCTTCCCGAAGCGCCTCGGCACCGCCGACGAGCTGGCCAGCATGGTGGTGGAGTGCCTGACCAACTCCTACATGAACGCCGAGACCATCCGCGTCGACGGCGGCATCCGGATGCCTCCGAAGTGATCCCCTGACCGCCTCGTGCGGCCCAGCGTGCGCCAGGGCGCACGGTGGGCAGCACGAGGCGAGGCGGGGTCAGCGCACCTTCAGCACCGCCACCGGTGAGGTCGACGGGGCGAACGCCGCCGGGTCGCTGGGGAGGTACCGGGCCCGGAGCCGGTGCGTGCCGCGGGCCAGCCGCTTCGGCAGGCGGTACGTCGCGGTGCCCGCCTCGAGGCGCTTGGCCACCAGCCGGCGCCGGCCGTCTCGGATGACGACCTTCCCCTCGGGTGTGCTCGCGGCGTCCACCCGGACGGTGAGCCGGACACCGCTGCGCCCGTGGGCGACGTGTCGGCGTGCGAGCTCGATCGTGGAGGTCGTCGGCAGGGGCGCCTCGGCGCCCGAGCCTTCCCCGCGCAGCACGTGGTCGTAGACGACGGCGGCGACCTCCTGGACGTACGGGTCGGCCGCGGCGTACCACGCGTCGCCGGTGTAGCCGCCGTCGTTCTGCGTGAAGACCCCGACGCTGACCACGCGACCGGAGAGCATCAGGAAACCCAGGTCGTGGCTGACCGTGCCGTTCTCGCCGGTCTTGTGCGCGAGGAGCTGGCCCGGGACCACGGCGCCGAGCTTGGTCTTGACCTGCTGCCGGCGCATGAGCCCGACCAGGTGGCGGGTGCTGTCCTCACCGATGAAGCCGTCGGCGGGGTGGCCCTCGTAGGCGTCCCAGTAGAGGTCGAGCAGCTGCCGGTAGCCGTGCGGCGTCGACCACAGGTCGCCGTCCGGAGGAACGATCGCCCCGAACATCTTGCGGCCGAAGTGGAGGTCCTCCTTGGCGATGCCCGCCGCCTGGGTCAGCGCGTTGATCGGGTCGAACCCGCCGACGACGTCGACCAGCTTGTTGGTCGCGGTGTTGTCGCTGACCGTGATCATCAGCTCCAGCATCTCGCCGACGGTGGTCTCGATCGGGCGTGGGCGATCCTTCAGGACGCCGGAACCGCCGACGACCTCGTCGTCCTCGATGGTGGCCGGGTCCGCCAGCGACAGGACGCCGGCCTCGACCTGCTTCATGACCGTCACGGCCAGCGACAGCTTGATGGTGCTGGCGGTGGTGTAGCTGTCCTGCTTGCCGAGGTACAGCGTGGCGTCCCCGAAGGTGCCGCTGAGGTCGGAGACGAAGAGTCCCAGGGCGACGCCCTCCTCGCGGGCGTCCTCGATGATCGGCTGCAGCCGCTCCGCCAGCGACGGCCAGCTGCGGGGGTCCGCCTCCGCGGGAGCCGCGGCGACCGGAGCGGCTACGCCGGGCGTGGTGCCGAGCACGAGGCCGGCGACGAGCAGGAGCGGAGTGAGGGAGCGACCCAGGCGTCGTCTCATGGATGTCCTTTCGTGACACGCGGACGGCCGGACGCTCGTCCGGCCGGTGGACCCGAGGTCACGGACGCTAGGGGCGTCGGTCGCCGCCGCGGTTTCGCCAGCATTTCGCCGTCGTTGCCGCCCGGCTCGCGGGTACCGGCCCTCCATGACGGAGTTCGAGAAGGGCGACAAGGTCACCTGGAAGTCCCACGGCGGCACGGCTGAAGGAGTGGTGGAGAAGAAGATCACCTCCGACACCGAGGCCGCGGGGCGTACGGTGCGAGCGAGCGAGGACGACCCGCAGTACCTCGTGAAGAGCGAGAAGTCCGGCGGGGAGGCCGTGCACAAGCCGTCGGCGTTGACGAAGAAGGACTGACGCCCCGCCACCCCTCCTCGAGCACGTCGCAGGGCCCGCCCCCCGACGGGGAGCGGGCCCTGCGTGCGTCCGCGCGGGAGCGGGTCAGCCGCCGAGCAGCTCCTCCGCGGTGGCCTGGCCGTTCGGCACGCAGTGCGTCATCACGTCGCGCACCGGCCGGGGGCCGTTCTTGCCGAGGTTCTGCACCCGCTCGAGCTCGGCGTCGCTGAGCGTCTGCGTCGGCAGCGGCTCGAGGTGGCGCACGTCGTCGGCGGTGATGCCGATGCCCTCACCGACGCGCTGGCCCAGCTCGTCCTCGACCATGAAGAAGTGCCACACCATCCGCTCCTGGATGTGCCGATCGCACTTCGAGAGCGCGTCGACCAGGTTGGCGACCAGCTCGTCCTTCTCCCACTGCTCGGAGAGCTGGTAGCGCTCGCCGGCCTGCTGGTAGTCGTTGGTCCGCGGGATCCGGACGCGGGTGAGCCGCCCGTTGATCTCCGGGCCCTGCTCGGAGTGGGCCGGCTTCGGCGCCTCGGCCAGGCCGCCGAGCGTGGACGGCTCGTAGTTGACGTGCGGGTTCTGGCCCTCGGCGAGGTCGACGCCGTACGACATCTCGCCGCCGCGCTGGTGCGTGGCGACCTTCGCGTTCTTGGCCTGGTTGACCGGCAGCTGCAGGTAGTTGGGGCCCACCCGGTAGCGCTGCGTGTCGCTGTAGGAGAAGGTGCGACCGACCAGCATCTTGTCGTCGGAGAAGTCCAGGCCGTCGACGAGCACGCCGGTGCCGAAGGCGATCTGCTCGTTCTCGTTGTGGAAGTCCTGCACGTTGCGGTCCAGGACCATCCGGCCGACCGGGCGCAGGGGGAAGTCGTCCTCCGGCCACACCTTGGTGTCGTCGAGCGGGTCGAAGTCGAGCTCGGCGTGCTCCTCGTCGCTCATCAGCTGCACGTTCAGCTCCCACTCGGGATGCTCGCCGCGTTCGATGGCCTCGTAGAGGTCGCGGGTGTGGAAGCCGAGCTCCTGGGCCTGGATCTTCGCGGCCTCCGCCGAGGACAGCGACCGCACGCCCTGCTTCGGGATCCAGTGGTACTTCACCAGCTGGGTCTCGCCGGCCTCGTTGACCCACTTGTAGGTGTTGACGCCGAAGCCCTGCATGTGACGGTAGGTCGCCGGGATGCCGCGCGGGCTGAAGACGAGCATGACCATGTGCATGGCCTCGGGCGACTGGCTGAAGAAGTCGAAAGCCCGGTTCGCGACGCTGGCCTCGAAGGTCACCGGGTCGGGCTTCTGGGAGTGGATGAAGTCGGGGAACTTGATCGCGTCGCGGATGAAGAAGACCCCGAGGTTGTTGCCGACCAGGTCCCAGTTGCCGTCCTCGGTGTACATCTTCACCGCGAACCCACGCGGGTCGCGCGCCATCTCCGAGGAGTCGCGTCCGCCGGCCACCGTGGAGAAGCGGACGGCGACGTCGGTGCGCTTGCCCTTCTCCGCGAAGAGCTTCGCGCGGGTGTAGGTGGCGATCGGCTCGTCGCCGCAGGTGCCGTAGGCCTCGAAGTAGCCGTACGCCGTGGTGCCGCGCGCGTGGACGACGCGCTCGGGGATCCGCTCACGGTCGAAGTGGCTGATCTTCTCGAGGAACTGGTAGTTCTCCAGGGTGGCCGGGCCCCGAGCGCCGATCGTGCGCTGGTTCTGGTTGTCGTAGACGGGGTGTCCCTGCCGGTTGGTCAGCGTGCCGGCGTTGTCGGCCATGCTCGTCCTCCTGGGGGTGGGGTGGGGTGGCTCGAGTCCGTGCTGCCCGTACCCCTCAGGCTCAGGCCGATCCCGGCGGCGTCCATCCGGTGAGGTCGACCAGGAGGTCGGCGCGACCGGCCGCCTCGGCGACCAGCCGCGCGTTCGGCTCGTCCACCCGGTCGACCCAGGCGCGGGCCTCCTCGGGTGACTTCCCGTGGCGGACGTGCCGGGCGACGAGCCGCTCGCGGCGAAGCGCGTCGTCCACGTGCAGGTGCCAGACCACGTCGACCTCCTCGCGCGCGGCGCGCCACCGTGGCTGGTCCAGCAGCAGGTAGTTCCCCTCGGTCACCACCGTGCCGCTCGCTGGTACGGCGATCGCCCCGGCCAGCGGCTGCTCCCGGTGCCGGTCGAAGGCCGGCGCCACGACGGCCTCCTCGCGCCCGCGCACCCGCCGCAGCAGCACGGCGTACCCCTCGGCGTCGAAGGTCTCGGGCGCGCCCTTGCGGTCGAGCAGGCCCCGTCGCCGCAGCTCGACGTCGGCGTAGTGGAAGCCGTCCATGGGCAGCACGCACCAGCCGTGGTCGGCGGCCAGCGCCGCGGCGACGGTGCTCTTGCCGACCCCCGGCGCGCCGGTGAGCCCGAGCAGGCGGACGCCGGAGGGCACCGCGGGGAGGGCCGGCGGAAAGTCGATGTTCACGACGCCAGTCAAGCGGGCATAGTGGAGGCCTCGGCGGCGTTGTGCCCTCCGAGATGACTGTCAGCACGACACCTGGCAAGACACGGAGGCACATGACCAACGCGAACGCACGGGACTTCTCGCTCGACACCGAGCTGGAGGAGACCGTGGGGTGGGACGAGGAGGAGCTCGCCGAGCCCGACGTCGACGAGGTCGACGTGGTCGACGAGGTCGATGGGGACGGATTCGTCTCCGGGTACGCCGACGAGCCCGACCCGGAGGAGGAGCTCACCACCGGTGAGCTCGACCTGGCCGAGCGGCACGAGCTGCGCCGCGTCGCCGGCCTGCGCACCGACCTCGAGGACATCACCGAGGTCGAGTACCGCCAGCTGCGCCTGGAGCGGGTCGTGCTGGTCGGCGTGTGGACCGAGGGATCGGTGACCGACGCCGAGAACTCCATGGCCGAGCTGGCCCTGCTCGCGGAGACCGCGGGCTCGGAGGTGCTCGACGCCATCTACCAGCGGCGGCAGAAGCCGGACCCCGCGACCTACATCGGCCGCGGCAAGGTCGAGGGGCTCAAGGAGATCGTGCAGGCGACCGGTGCCGACACCGTCGTCATGGACGGCGAGCTCGCCCCCAGCCAGCTGCGCAACCTGGAGGACCGGCTCAAGGTCAAGGTCGTCGACCGGACCGCGCTGATCCTCGACATCTTCGCCCAGCACGCGAAGTCGCGTGAGGGTCAGGCCCAGGTCGAGCTGGCGCAGCTGCAGTACATGAAGCAGCGCCTGCGCGGCTGGGGTGGCAACCTCTCGCGGCAGGCCGGTGGCCGGGTCTCCGGCGGTGAGGGCATCGGTGGCCGTGGCCCCGGTGAGACCAAGATCGAGACCGACCGCCGCCGGATCAACACGAAGATCGCCAAGCTCCGCCGCGACCTGCGCGAGATGAAGGGCACCCGCGACACCAAGCGCCAAGAGCGCCGGCGCCACCAGATCCCCGCGGTCGCGATCGCCGGCTACACCAACGCCGGCAAGTCCTCGCTGCTCAACCGGCTCACCGACGCCGGCGTGCTGGTCGAGGACGCGCTCTTCGCGACCCTGGACCCGACGACGCGGCGCACGACGACCGCCGACGGCCGGGTCTACACGATGTCCGACACCGTCGGCTTCGTCCGCCACCTGCCGCACCAGCTCGTCGAGGCGTTCCGCTCGACGCTGGAGGAGGTCGCCGACGCCGACCTGGTCCTGCACGTGGTCGACGGGTCGCACCCCGACCCCGAGGGTCAGATCGCCGCCGTCCGGGAGGTCTTCGCCGAGATCGGTGCCGACCAGGTGCCAGAGCTGGTGGTGGTCAACAAGGCCGACGCCGCCGACCCCATGGTGCTGGCCCGCCTCCGGCAGCGCGAGCCGCACTGCGTGGTGGTCAGCGCGAAGACCGGTGAGGGCATCGCCGAGGCGCTCGCGGTGGTCGAGGGCGAGCTGCCCCGGCCGGGCGTGGAGTTCACCGCGCTGCTGCCCTACGAGCGCGGCGACCTGATCAACCGGCTGCACCAGCACGGCGAGATCGACTCCCTCGAGCACACCGCCGACGGCACCGTCGTCCGCGGGCGCGCCAACGAGGACCTCGCCGGCGAGCTGTCGGCGTACGTCACGGCCTGAGCGGACGCGGGCGGGTCTGCACGGCCCGGAGCGGGTACCGAGCGGCCGTGACCACTGCACCCCTCGAGCCCGACCCGACCGACCCCGACCTCGTCCCGCCGGGCGGCGACCCGCAGCAGGCGCCGAACCCGGTCGCACCCGGAGAGGACCCCGGCACCCCGGACGTCGACCCGGCCACCCCGGAGCCCACCGAGTCCTGATCCGGGGGCTGCTGATCCGACCTCGATCCGCCACGGCGGGTAGCGCGCCGGCAACAGTTCGGCAACAACGCCGCGGGCCGGCCGACGGCTGCCCGACGATCGGCGGGTGACCCTGCCCCGACGCCGTGCGCTGGCGCTCGCCTCGTGCGCGCTGGCGATGGTCGTCGTGCTGGTCGTCCAGCTCGCCGACCGGGCGCGGGGGACCGAGGTGCCGCGCTGCGAGCGGTTCGCCGCCGCGTCGGCGGAGCGAGCGGCGCTCGTGACCGGCGCCGGCGACGGTCCGGGCGACCGCGTCGTCGTCCTCGGCGACTCCTGGTCGGCCGGCCTCGGCCTCGCCGACCTCGCGGACTCCTGGCCCACCCGGCTGCCGGGTCGGGTGCGGGTGGCCGGCTTCTCCGGCTCGGGCTTCAGCATCGGCGCGAGCCGCTGCGCCGGGGTCTCCTTCGCCGAGCGGGCCGGGGCCGCGCTGCGCGGAGGCGCCGACCTCGTGGTGGTCGAGGGCGGGCTCAACGACGTCGACCAGCCGCCGGCCGCGGTCGAGACCGGGTTCGGGCGGTTGATGGCGCGCCTGGCCGGCCACCGAGTCGTCGTGGTCGGCCCCGCCTCGGCGCCGGCCCGGATGCCCGGCGTCGCCGACGTGGACCGGCTCCTCGCCCGGCTCGCCGCCGGCGCCGGCGCGGCGTACGTCCCGACGGCCGGCCTCGACCTCGAGTACCTCCCCGACCGGCTGCACCTCACACCCGCCGGCCACCGCGCCTTCGGCGACGCCGTCGCCGCCGCGATCGACCGGCTCGACCGGCCCGAGGGCTGACCGTTCGTGAGCTGTAACGCGACGCTTGCCACTGTTCCCGCACGTTGCAGCGGGCGGCTAGTACAGCGAACGTCGCGTTACATCCGGGACGCCGGCGCAGCGGTGAGGTGCAACTAGGAGCTGAACGCCGCGTCGAAGGACGCGCTGGGCGGCTCGAAGTCGAACTGCTTCAAGAACTCGAGCGCCTCGGGCGCGCCGTGCAGCCGGTCCATGCCGGCGTCCTCCCACTCGACCGAGATCGGCCCGGCGTACCCGATGGCGGCCAGCGCCCGGAAGCAGTCCTCCCAGGGCACCTGGCCACGGCCGGTGGAGACGAAGTCCCACCCGCGCCGGGGGTCGCCCCACGGCAGGTGGGACGAGAGCCGGCCGTTGCGGCCGCCGCCCAGCCGGAGCCGGGTGTCCTTGCAGTCGACGTGGTAGATCCGGTCGGCGAAGTCGGAGATGAACGCGACGGGGTCGAGGTCCTGCCACATCATGTGGCTGGGGTCCCAGTTGAGTCCGAAGGCCTCGCGGTGGCCGATCGCCTCGAGCGTCCGCACGGTCGACCAGTAGTCGTAGGCGATCTCCGAGGGGTGCACCTCGTGGGCGAACCGGACGCCGCACTCGTCGAAGACGTCGAGGATCGGGTTCCAGCGGTCGGCGAAGTCCTGGTAGCCGGCCTCGATCCGCGTGGCGGGGACCGGCGGGAACATCGCGACGTACGGCCAGATCGAGGAGCCGGTGAAGCCCACGACGGTCGAGACGCCCATCCTCTGCGCCAGCCGCGCGGTCAGCCGCAGCTCCTCGGCGGCGCGGGTGCGGACGCCTTCGGGGGCACCGTCGCCCCACACCCGCTCGCGCACGATCGCGCGGTGCCGCTCGTCGATCGGGTCGTCGCAGACGGCCTGGCCGGTCAGGTGGTTCGAGATCGCCCAGCAGCCGAGCCCGTGCCGCTCGAGGATCTCCATCCGTCCCTCGACGTACCCCGGCTCGTCCCACCGCCAGGCGTCGAGGTGCTCCCCGGAGACGGCGATCTCCAGGCCGTCGTAGCCCCAGCCGGCGGCCAGGGAGGCGACCTCCTCGAGCGGCAGGTCGGCCCACTGGCCGGTGAAGAGGGTGAAGCGCTTGCCCATTCGTTCCTCCTTCTCGTACGGCGCTGAGCGGTCCCCGCAGTGTGGCGCGGGTCAGACGTCCACGCGGCAGCCGTCGGCGGCCGCGCTCCGCTCGACCGCGTCGAGCACCCGCTGCACGGCCAGCCCGTCGGCGAACGACGGCGTGGCCGGCCGCTCCTCGGCGATCGCGGTGAGCAGCTCGGCGGCCTGCACGGTGAACGTCGAGTCCCAGCCCAGCACGTGGCCGGGGGGCCACCAGGCGGCGACCCAGGGGTGGTCGGCCTCGGTCACCAGCACCCGGCGCACCCCGCCGGCGCTGTCGAGGCCGCGGTCGTCGACGCCGAGCTCGTTGAGCCGCTCCAGGTCGAAGCTGAGGGAGCCGGTGCTGCCGTAGACCTCGATCCGGAAGGCGTTCTTGCGGCTGGTGGCCATCCGGCTCACCTCGACGCTGGCCACGACGCCCGAGGCGGTCTCCAGCGTCGCCCAGGCCGCGTCGTCGACGGTGACCGGCTCGCGGCCCCCCTCGCCCGTGCGCTCGGGCACGAAGGTGCGCAGGTGCCCCCGGGCGGTGGTGACCGGCTCGCCGAGCAGGTGGTGCAGCTGGTCGACGACGTGGGAGCCGAGGTCGCCGAGCACGCCGGAGCCGGCCGACTCGCGGCGCAGCCGCCAGGTCATGGGGGCGGCCTCGTCGACCAGCCAGTCCTGCAGGTAGCTGGCCCGGACCTGCCGGACCGTGCCGATCTGGCCCTCGGCGATCAGCTGGCGGGCCAGCGCGAGGGCGGGCACGCAGCGGTAGTTGAAGCCCAGCATCGACCGGACGCCCCGCGCGGCGGCCGCCTCGGCCGCCGCCACCATCGCCTCGCCCTCGGCGACGCTGTTGGCCAGTGGCTTCTCGACCAGCACGTGCTTGCCGGCCTCGAGCGCGGCCTGCGCGATCTCGGCGTGCAGGTGGCCGGGGGTGCAGATGTCGACGATGTCGACGTCGTCGCGGGTGAGGACGTCGCGCCAGTCGGTGGCGGTGTCGGCCCAGCCGTACCGCTCCGCCGCGGTCTTCAGCGCCGCCGGGTCGCGGCCGACGAGCACCTGCCGGCGCACCGGCGGCACGTCGGGGAAGAAGGCACCGACGTTGCGCCAGGCGTGGGAGTGGGCCTTGCCCATGAACGAGTGGCCGACCACGGCCACGCCCAGCTCGCGTCGGCCCGTCGGGGCGGGCCCGGTCGCGTCAGTCATGGGGGGTGCCTCCTGGGGCGTCGGTGCCGGTCGTCACGGACCGGAGGAAGGTGAGGCCGTCTCGGGCCAGGTCGTCGGGGGAGGCGGCGAGCGGCCGCCAGATCGACGCGGCGACGGCGATGGACGCGTTGTCGGGGGTGAAGCTCTCGATGTTCAGCGCGCCGGCGTACCCGACCTCGTCGAGCGCGGCGAGCAGCGCCGGCCAGTCGGTCTGGTCGTGGCCGGGCGCGCCGCGGTCGTTGCCGCAGACCTGCACGTGCGCCAGGTGCGGCCCGGCCCGGCGGACCGCGTCGGCGCTGGAGCGCTCCTCGATGCCGAGGTGGTAGGTGTCCAGCGCCAGGCCGAGGCCCTGGTCGGGGCCGGCCCCGAGCAGGGGCGCCAGCGCGGTGAGGGCCTGGTCGACGGTGTTGACGAGGGAGGTCTCGTACCGGTTGAGCGGCTCGATGCCGATGACCACGCCGGCGGCGCGGGCGTGGTCGACGACGGGTGCCAGGTGGGTGCGCCACTCGTCGTACGCCGCGTCGCGCTCGGCGGCGCTCATCCGCCACACCCGCCCGGTGGCGGCGTAGAACGGGCCGCACACGCTCGGCGCGCCGACGGCGGCGGCGAGGTCGACGCAGCGGCGCAGGTAGTCCTGGGTGCGGGAGACGGTCGCGGGGTCCGTGGCGACGAGGTCTCGGCCGGGGGCCATCGCACCGACGACGTACGGCGCGAGGCCGGCGTCGCGGACGGCGGCGGCGGTCCGCGCGGGGTCGAGGTGGTCGGCCTCCTCGAGCGGCAGCTCGACGGCGTCGAAGCCGAGGCCGGCGATGCGCTCGAGCAGGGCGGGGAGCCCGGCGTCGGTGAGGGGGGAGGTCCACACCCAGGTGTTGACGCCGATCGGTCTCGCAGGGGAGCTCACGGGGTGGCCTTCCGGTGCGCGGGCGGGGTGGCGGAGGTCGGGTCGGAGGTCAGGTCGGAGGTCGGGTCGGAGGTCAGGGGCACGGGTCCCCGGGCCGGCCGGGCGGTGGGTGCACCGCCCGGCCGACCGCTGCGGGGGTCAGGGGATCTGGCGCTCCTGCCAGACCTGCGGGTACCCGGGCAGGTCCTCGCCGCCGAACTTCGCGTAGTGGCCGTCGGGCATGCCCTCGTTGGCCTCGAGGAAGTCGGCGCGCTCGTCCTCGGTGATCGGCTCCTGCGGGAGCACCCACTCCTGCGGGATCTCCTCGCCGGCGGCGATCTTCTGCACCGCCAGCAGCGGCGTGCGCCACTGGAAGTTGGAGTAGACCGGGGCCAGGCCGTTCAGCCCGGTCTCCTCCCACTTGCGCAGGAAGCTCATCTCGTCCTCGCCGGTCATCACGGGGTAGTCGACGCCGGCGTCCTCGAAGGCCTCGATCGCGGCGACCGCGCCGTCACCGGCGTCCATCCAGACGCCGTCGACCTCGCCCTGGACGAGCTCGTCGGAGATGATCTTCTTGATCTCGGTCGGGTCGGCGCCGGTGAAGTAGTCGACGGCCTCGATGCCGTTCTCCTCGAAGATCTTCTCGGCCGCGGCCCAGCGGGTCTCGAGCACGTCGACGCCGGGCAGGATCCGCAGCGCGACGACCTTGTCGCCCTCCTCGAGGTTCTCGACGAGGAAGTTGGCGGTGTCGATGCCCCACGCGTAGCCGCCGATGGGGTGGATGAACGTCGTCGGGCAGTCGGTGTTGACGCCGCGGTCGAAGACGATGACCGGCTTGCCGGTCTCGCAGGCCCGCTCGACGGCCGGGGTCAGCGCCGCCGTCGAGTTCGGCGAGATGATGAAGACGTCGCAGTTGCCCTCGGAGATGAAGTAGTCGATGTCGGCGATCTGGGTGTTGTCGTCGTCCTGCGCGTCCCGGGTCTCCATCTCGGAGATGACGCCCTCGTCCTGGAGCACCTCCAGCTGCTGGTTCATGGTGATCCAGCCGGTCTGGCGCCACGGGTTGGAGATCGAGGCGTTGGCGAAGCAGACCTTCTGGGGCTGGTTGCTGGCGAGGTCCGAGGTGTCGGTCATCTCGCCGTCGATGTACTGCAGCCAGGGCTGCTCCGGGTCGCCCTCGAAGGTGGCGTCGCGCTGGGCCATCTGCTCGTCGTACTCGGCCTGGACGAACCACTCCTGGCTGCTGCCACCCTCCTCCTCGACGTCGGAGGACGGGTCCTGGGCGGTCGGGTCGTCGTCGACCGAGGAGTCGGTGCTGCACGCGGCGAGCGTGGCCAGCACGGCGACGGACGCCGCGGCGCCCCTGAACGACCTGGTGGGCAACGTTCTGCGCATCAGTTGTCTCCTGTGGTTGTGCCCTGGGTGGGCAGTTGGGTGGGGTGCGGACGGGCGTCCCGGGAGGTCGAGGTGGTACGCCGGGGGCGGCGGCGGTGGGTCCAGGCGCGGGCGGCCACGGCGACCGCGGCGATGATGATCAGTCCCTGCACGGTGTCGCGCCACGTGGACTCGATGCCGTAGGCGGTGAGCAGCACGAAGAGCAGCTCGAGCGCCACCGCGCCGGCCGCGGCGGAGAGCACCCAGCCGCGGCCGCCGCCGAGCAGGACGCCGCCGAGGACGACCGCGGTGATGGCGGTGAACTCGTAGCCCTGGCCGACCGAGGGGTGCACGCCGGCGTACCCGACGAGGATGATGCCGGCGAGGGTGGCCGAGAGCGAGGAGATGATGAACGCCCGGGTCTTGAGCCACCACAGGGAGCTGCCGGAGACCCGCGCCGCGGCGGGGTTGTCCCCGGCCGCGACCAGGCTGCGGCCGAACGGGCGGCGCATCGACCAGGAGGCCAGCGCGGCCACGGCGAGCAGGATGAGCAGCGGGTAGGGGATGACCTCGACCACCGGCACGTCCTCGAACCCGCCGCGGCCGATCTCGCGGAAGGAGTCGGCCGGGTTGCCGGTGGCGGCGCCGCCGGTGAGGTGGTCGATGAGGCCGCCGAGGGCGAGCATCATCCCGAGCGTCACGATGAAGCTGGGCACGCCCAGCAGCGTGGTCCCCAGGCCGTTGAGCAGGCCGATGAGGACGCCGACGCCGATCATCAGCGCCATGACGGGGAGGATCCGGCTCTCGTCGTCGCCGATGAGGTTGCCGGCCATCACCACCTGGGCGGCGACGACGGCGCCCATGGAGAGGTCGAACTCGCCGGAGACGATGACGTAGTACTGGCCGATCGCCGCGATCGCGATCGGCGCGGTCCGGCCGAGGAAGCGGACCAGGACACCGGGGTCGCCGAAGTTCGGGTTGGCGGCGATGGTCGCGACCAGCAGGACGAGCACGAGGACGTAGACGGCGCCGCCCGGGGTGGCGAGCGCCGCTGCGACCCGCCCCGCCACCCCGCGGTCGTGGGCCGGCAGGGGCGCGCGGTCGGCCCGCCCGGGCACGAGGGTCGAGGTGCTCACGTCGCCTCCTGGAGGGTCGGCCGGGTGGGGGCGGCGCCGTCGAAGCGGGCCGGTCGGGCGTCGACCTGGCGGCGGGCGTAGACCGCCACGGCCACGACGATGACCAGGCCGCGCACGACGTTCTGCAGGAACGCGCTGACGCCCATGACGCCCATGACGTTGTCGAGGACGGAGAAGATCGCGACGCCGGCGAGGGTGCCGACGATGTTGCCCTTGCCGCCGGCCAGCACGGTCCCGCCCAGGACGACCGCGGCGATCGACATCAGGTCGTAGCCGCCCTGGCTGCCGATGGTCGGGCTGCCGACGCTGAGCCGGGCGACCAGCAGCAGGCCGGCCAGCGCGGCCATCACCGACGAGAGGGTGTGGGCGACCAGCACCGGCACCGAGGTGCGGATGCCGGAGAGCCGGGCCACCTCGCGGCTGCCGCCGACGGCGTACAGGTGGTGGCCGGTGCGGGTCCGGCGCAGCAGCACGATCACCAGCACCGCGCACCCCAGCAGGATCAGCGTCGAGACCGGCACCGGGCCGATGTGGGTGGCGCCGACGAGCCGGAAGGAGCGGGGGGCCGAGCCGTGGCTGCCCTGGTAGTTCGTGGCGAGGTAGCCGCTGACGACGAGGCCGACGCCGAGGGTGGCGATGAAGCCGTGGACGTTGAGGTAGGCGACGATCGCGCCGCTCGCCAGGCCGATCCCCGCGGCGACGGCGACGGCGAGCAGGACCGCCGGCAGCACGTTGGCGTCCTGGCCGTCCATGGTGCCGGCGGCGAGCACGCTCACCAGGCTCACGACGTAGGGCACCGACAGGTCGAGGCTGCCGACCAGGATGACCAGCGTCTGCCCGATGGCGATGAAGCCGAGGATGCTGATCCCGGTCAGCAGCGCCGAGATGTTGCCCGAGGAGAGGAAGTTGCGCCCCTCCAGCGCGGTGAGCACGACGCCGAGCACCAGGCTGAGCACCAGCAGCGCCAGCACGATGCCGGTCGAGGAGAGGCGCGCGGCGCGCGCGGTCAGGGCGCTCACGGGGCGCTCACCCGCTCGGTGCCCGTGCCGGCGCCCGTGCCAGCGCCCGTGCCGGTGCCCATGCCGGTCGCCACCTGGAGCACCTGCTCCTCGGTGGCGCCGCCGGGCAGCTCGCCGGCCAGCCGGCCGTCGTGCATCACCAGGATCCGGTCGGACATGCCGATCACCTCCGGCAGCTCGCTGGAGACCATGAGGACGGCGACGCCCCCGGCCGCGAGCTCGCGCACCAGCTCGTAGATGGAGTGCTTCGCGCCGACGTCGATGCCACGGGTGGGCTCGTCCATCAGCACGACGCGGGGCTCGGTGCTCAGCCAGCGGGCCAGCACGACCTTCTGCTGGTTGCCGCCGGAGAGGTACTGCACCTCCTGGTCCATCGCCCGGGCCGAGACCTCGAGCGAGGAGAGCAGGCCGGGTACGTCGCGGCGCACCGTGCTCGTGCGGCCGGGGAAGACCGCGCGGACCACCGCGAGCGCGTTGTCGAGGATCGACTGGTTGAGCGCCAGGCCGGTGGCCTTGCGGTCCTCGGTGACCATGGCCAGGCCGGCCCGGACGGCTGCGCGCGGCGACCGGGGGCGGACGTCGCCGCCGGCCACGCGCATCGACCCGCGGGTGAACGGGCGGACCCCGAAGATCGCCTCGAGGAGCTCGGTGCGGCCCGAGCCCTGCAGGCCGGCGACGCCGACGACCTCGCCGGCGCACAGGGTCAGGTCGACGCCGTCGACGTACCCGTTGCCGGCGCCGGAGAGCTCCAGCAGCGGCTCCCCCACCTCCGTGCCGGGCCGCGGCTGGGGGAAGAAGGAGGAGATCGAGCGGCCGACCATGAGCCGGACCAGCTCGGCGTCGTCGAGGTCCGCGGCGGGACGGGTGGCGACCTGCTCGCCGTCCTTGAGCACGGTGATGACCTCGCAGAGGTCGAAGATCTCCTTGAGCCGGTGGGAGACGTAGATGATCGCGACGCCCCGGGCGGTGAGCCGGCGGATGACGGCGTAGAGCAGCTCGACCTCGTGCTCGGCGAGGGCCGCGGTGGGCTCGTCCATCTGGATGACCCGGGCGTCGTAGCTGACCGCCTTGGCGATCTCGACGATCTGCTGCTCGGCCACCGAGAGGCTGCCGACCCGTTGCCCGGCCGTGAGGCCGGTGATCCCGAGCCCGGAGAGGAGCTCCTCGGTGTCGCGGACCATCCGTCCCGTGTCGACGAGGCCGCGGCTGCGCGGCTCCCGACCCAGGTAGACGTTCTCCGCGACCGTCCGCTCCGGGAGCAGGTTGAACTCCTGGAAGACCGTCGAGAGGCCGGCCTGCTGCGCCTGGACGGGGTGCCGGAAGGCGACCGTGGCGCCGTCCAGCTCCACGGTGCCGGCGTCGGCGGAGTGCACGCCGGCGAGGATCTTCATCAGCGTCGACTTGCCCGCGCCGTTCTCGCCGACGAGGCCCAGCACCTGGCCGGCGCGGAGCTCGAGGTCGACGTCGCGGAGCACGGTGTGGCCCACGAAGCTCTTGGTCAGGCCTCGGGCGCGCAGCACGACGGCGCCGGGCTCGGCCGAGGTGGCGCTGGGCGGGGCGTCGGCCCGCGGTGTGGTGGACACGTGCCGACTGTGGCACGCGTCACCGTCTTTTGTCGAGAGGTCGGCAGAAGTCGATGGCTAGACGTCCAGAAGTGGGCGTGGAAGACTCCCGCCGTGCGCACGAGCGACGTCTTCGACCTCCTCCGGGACGGTCAGCCGCGCACCCGGGCCCAGCTCGCCGAGTCCTCCGGGCTGGCCCGCTCCACCATCGCCGCCCGGATCGACGCGCTGATGCGGCTGGGGCTCGTCGCGCCGTACGGCGGAGGCGTCTCCACCGGTGGCCGGCCACCGTCGCTGCTCGCGCTCAACCCGCTCGCGTGGGTCGTCGCCGGGGTCGACATCGGGGCCAGCCACGCCACCGCCGCGCTGGCCGACCTCTCGGGGCAGGTGCTCGTCGAGCGCCGCGAGGAGCTCGACGTGGCCCTCGGGCCGAAGCACGTCCTGGGCTGGGTCGAGGACGTGCTGGCCGAGCTGCTGGCCGAGCAGGGCCGCGGCGTCGCCGAGCTCGCCGCCATCGGCGTCGGGCTGCCGGGCCCCGTCGAGCACTCGACCGGCCGCGCGATCAACCCGCCGATCATGCCCGGCTGGGACGGCTACGACGTGCCCGCGCACGTGCAGCGCGCCTACGACGTGCCGGTCCTCGTCGACAACGACGTCAACATCATGGCGCTCGGCGAGCAGCACGCCCACCTGCGCGACGTGGCCGACCTGCTCTTCGTCAAGGTCAGCACCGGGATCGGCGCCGGGATCATCTCGGGCGGCCGGCTGCAGCGCGGGGCGCAGGGCACCGCCGGCGACCTCGGGCACGTGGCCGTCGGCCGGGCCGCCGACGTGCTGTGCCGCTGCGGCAACCGCGGCTGCCTCGAGGCGGTCGCCGCCGGCCCGGCCGTCGCCGCAGCGCTCCGGGCCGCCGGCGTCCGCGCCGAGGACGGGCGCGACGTCGTACGGCTGGTCCGCGGCGGCGACGTCCGCGCCATCCACGCCGTGCGCCAGGCCGGGCGCGACCTCGGCGAGGTGCTGGCCGCGCTGGTCAACGTCATCAACCCCGCGGCGATCGTGGTGGGCGGCTCGCTCGCCGACGCGGGGGAGAGCCTGCTCGCGGGCATCCGCGAGGTCGTCTACCAGCGGTCGCTGCCGCTGGCGACCCAGCACCTGCGGATCACCACCTCACAGGCCGGCGAGCGGGCGGCCGTGACCGGTGCGGCGGCGCTGGCCATCGGCCACGTGCTGTCGCCGGACTACATCGACACCGCCAGCGCGGCGCTCACGAGCTGACTGCTCCTCCACAGCGGAGGCCCGGGGTGTCGGCGGGCGCGGTTAGGGTTCTCTGGTGTCCGGGACCCCGTCGGTGGCAACGCCCACCAGCCGTGTGAGCGAGGTGCTCGCCGGGGCGGTCGCCGCCCTCGGCGGCACCGAGCGCGAGGGCCAGGTGCGGATGGCCGAGGCCGTGGCCAAGGCCTTCGCCGACGACGAGCACCTCCTCGTCCAGGCGGGCACCGGCACCGGCAAGTCGCTGGCCTACCTCGTGCCCGCGCTGCTCCACCGCGAGCGGGTCGTGGTCGCCACGGCGACGCTCGCCCTGCAGCACCAGCTGGTCGAGCGCGACCTGCCCCGCCTGGTCGAGGCAGTCGCCCAGGGCCCCGCCAGCGACGCCGACACGTCGTACGCGGTGCTCAAGGGCCGCTCGAACTACGCCTGCCTGCACCGGGTCCGCGAGGGCGTCCCCGACGACCAGGGCGCGCTGGTGCAGATGCCCGAGGGCTCGATGGGCCAGAAGGTGCTCGAGCTGCGCGCTTGGGCCGAGCGGGAGGCCGAGGACAGCGGCACCGGCGAGCGCGACAACGCTCCGCGCCACACCGACCGCGAGTGGCGCCAGGTGAGCGTCACCCACCGCGAGTGCCTGGGCGCGGCGAAGTGCCCCTTCGGCCAGGAGTGCTTCGCCGAGCTCGCCAAGGAGAAGGCGCAGCGTTCGCACCTGGTGATCACCAACCACAGCCTGCTGGCCATCGACGCCATCGAGGGCGTGCCGATGATCCCGGAGTACGACGCCGTGGTGATCGACGAGGCGCACGAGCTGACCGCGCGGGTCACCCAGGCCGCGACCGACGAGCTGTGGGCGGCCGAGGTCGAGCGGGCCGCCCGGCGCAGCCAGCGCCACGTCGACCCTTCGACAGGCTCAGGAACCGGTTCGGAGGCCGACGACCTCGCCGACGCCGCCGACGCCCTGCGCAGCGCGATGGACGAGGCCCGGCCGGGCCGGTTCGACCGGATGCCGGTCGACCTCGGCGACGCCCTGGTGCTGGTGCGCGACGCCGCGCGCGCGTGCCTCTCGGCGTACCCCCGTGGAGACGACAAGGACGGCGAGCCCGACGCCGGGCTCCGGCAGGCGAAGGCGTCGGTGCAGGAGGTCTTCGCGACCGCCGAGCGGATGGCGGCCGACCTCGACTCCGACGTGCTGTGGCTGACCGAGGGCACCGACCGCCTGCCGCCGCGGCTGTGCGTGGCGCCCCTGCAGGTGTGGGGTCCGATGCGCGACAAGCTGCTCACCGACAAGACGGTGGTCTTCACCAGCGCGACGCTGATGCTGGGCGGAGACTTCGGCAACGTCGCCTCGAACGTCGGGCTCAAGCCGAGCGAGCGGGTCATCGGCGACGACGGTGCCGGTGGTGGGGGAGCCCAGCGGACCGACACTCGGCTCCCGTGGCGCGGGATCGACGTGGGGTCGCCGTTCGACTACGGCCAGCAGGGGATCCTCTACGTCGCCCGCCACCTGCCGCCGCCGGGCCGCGACGGGCTGGTGAAGGCGCAGCTCGACGAGATCGTCGAGCTGGTCGACGCCGCCGACGGCCGGGCGCTCGGGCTCTTCTCCTCGCGGCGGGCGGCCGAGGCCGCGGCCGAGGTCGTCCGCGAGCGGCTGCCGCACCTGACCACGCTGGCCCAGGGCGACGCGCAGCTGCCGGAGCTGGCCAAGCAGTTCGTCGCGGACCCGCACACCGTCCTCTTCGGGACCCTGTCGCTGTGGCAGGGCCTCGACGTCCCCGGCGACACCTGCCAGCTGGTGCTCATCGACCGGATCCCGTTCCCTCGTCCCGACGACCCGCTGATGTCGGCGCGGCAGAAGGCCGCCGACCAGGCCGGCGGCAACGGCTTCATGCAGGTCGCAGCCACGCACGCGGCGCTGCTGATGGCCCAGGGCGCCGGCCGGCTGATCCGCACCACCACCGACCGCGGCGTGGTCGCCGTCCTCGACCCCCGCCTCGCCACGGCCCGGTACGGCGGCTTCCTCAAGGCCAGCCTGCCGCCGATGTGGACGACCACCGACCCGGCGGTCGTGCGCAAGGCGCTGGCGCGGCTCGCAGCCACCGCCCGCTGACCCTCTTCCGCTCTCGTGCTGCCCAGCGTGCGCCAGGGCGCACGCTGGGCAGCACGGGAGCGGCTGAGCGCCCTCAGATCCGGGAGCGGCCGTCCCACCCGCCCCGCGGCCGACCCTTCAGGCCGAAGAACTCCGCCACGGTGGGCGCGACGTCGACGGTCGAGGCCAGCACCGAGGAGACGTCGCGGCGCGCGGCCGGGTGCCCGCCGCCGATGAAGAACGGGATGGCTCGCGTGGCCGGGTGGCCGTGGTTGCCGGGGATCGGGTTGGAGAACGGCGTCGGGTCGCTGAACCGCCAGCCGGCCCGGCAGTAGGCGACCACGTCACCGGCGTTCGCGCCCAGCCGCATCCACGGGCTGGCCGCGCGGTCGTGGGCGGTGAGCACGCCGTCGGTCGCCCGGGCGATCTTCACCATCCGCGCCACGGCCCGCTCGCGCTGCTTGGCCGGCCCGGTCCAGTAGAGCAGGTTCGCCCCGCCGTTCTGGGCGATGACGACCTTCCCGGCCAGCAGCGGGTCCGCGCCGACCGGGCCGCTGAGGGAGACGATCCGGTCGGGGCGCGACCAGTCCATCGAGTGGTCGGCCAGGACCATCACGATCGAGCGCTCCCACCGGCCGCTGGACTTCAGCATGTCGAGGAAGCGGCCGACCTGGAGGTCGGTGGAGACCAGCGCCGCGCGCCGCAGCACCTGCAGCGAGCCGCCGGTGAGGTCGCTGTGGCCGACGCGGTCGACGTCGCCGAGGTTGACGAAGACCAGGTGCGGGTCGAGCTCCTCGACCATGCTCAGCGTCGCCTCCATGGTGGCGGCGTCCGGGGAGTGGTTGGTGATCGGCAGCAGCGGGAACGGCTCCCAGCGGTGCGTGGCGCGCTCCCCGAAGATCGTGTAGAGGTAGTCCTTGCTGAGCACCGTGCCGGTCGTGTAGCCGTTCCGGTTGAGCCGCTCGATCACGGTGGTGACCTTGATGTCGTTCGCCCGCTCCATCGTCCGCAGCTCGCCGAGCCGACGGTCGTAGATCTCGTTGGCGGGCACGCCGCTGCGGTCGGGCCGCACGCCGGTCATCATCATCACGTGGTTGGGCAGGGTCTCCATCACGGGCATCGAGTGCGCCCGCGGGAAGTGGCGGCCGCCGGCGCGCAGGGCCGCGAGGTTCGGCATCAGCCCGCTGTCGATCTCGTCGGGTCGGCAGCCGTCGACGACGAGCACGTAGGCCCGGCGGCGGTTGCGGCGGCCGGCCGCGTGGGCCGGGCCCTCGAGCGCGCCGACCGCGGTCGAGAAGGTCAGCGCCGCGCCACCGGCGCCGGCGACCTTCAGCAGCGTACGGCGGTCGGTCGCCCGGGGAGCCAGGGCGCCGGCGGCGTCAGTAGCGACGGCGGCGCCGTTCGGGGAGGTCGGTGCGCACATCAGCCGTTCACCGGCCCGTCGACGGCGACGACCTTGTTGGTGCCGGCCCGGGTGGCGAACGACCGGGACCAGGTGGCGCCGGTGCGCCGGTCGGTCCGGGAGCCGATGACGTACCAGTCCATCTGCGCCCGCGCGGGGGTGACGTCGAGGACCGAGTAGCCGTGGCTGTCGAAGTCGAGGTACTTGATGTGCGGGTTCGCCGTCCGGATCGCCCCCTCGACCGCCAGGCTGGCGGTGCGCGGCGGGGCGCCGATGATGTCCTTGAGGTTGTTCGAGGTCACCGAGGTGCACACGAACTCCACGCCGGCGGTCTCGCTCGCCAGCGGGTAGGCGCCGCGGTCGTAGGGCAGGTCACACGCCCAGCCGGAGTGGATGTCGCCGGTGAGGAAGACCGTGTCCTTGATGCCGCGGTCGCGGATGTGGGTGAACAGCTCGCGGCGGTCGTCGGTGTAGCCGTCCCACTGGTCGACGTTGTACGGCAGGCCGTCGCGCGGCAGCAGGCCGGTGACGTCGCTGATCGGCCCGATCAGGTCGTTGGGCAACGCCGCGAAGGTGACCGGCGTGATCATCACCGAGGTGCCGACCAGCTTCCACTGGGCGCGGTCGCGGGCCAACGACTTCTTCAGCCAGTCCATCTGCTGGCGGCCGGTGATGGTGCGGTCGGGGTCGCTGACGGCCGGGTCGACCCCCGGGACCAGCACCTGCTCGTCGCGGTAGGTGCGCAGGTCGAGCATGCTCAGCTCCGCCAGGCGGCCGAACGTGAGCCGGCGGTAGAGCCGGGTGCCGTCGCCGAGCCGGGCGGTGCCGTCGAGGCGGACCGGCATCCACTCGTCGTACGCGCGGTGGGCGCGGGCCCGGCGCCGGGGCCAGCCGCCCTCGCCGCCGGGACCGGAGCCGGGGGTGTGGTTCTCCGCGCCGTCACGCCAGGAGTCGTTGGTCGTCTCGTGGTCGTCCCAGATCGTGACGAACGGCGCCTTCGCGTGCAGGTCCTGCAGGTCGGGGTCGGTCTTGTACTGCGCGTGCCGCTGGCGGTAGTCGGCGAGCGTGACGATCTCACCGGCCGGCTGGTGGCGGCGGACGATCTGGTCGCTGCCGGCGCCGTACTCACCGGCGGGGTACTCGTAGAGGTAGTCGCCGAGGTGCAGCACCGCGTGGAGGTCGTCGCGGGCCGCGAGGTGGCGGTAGGCGCTGAAGTACCCCGCCTGCCAGTTCGAGCACGAGACGACGCCGAAGCGGAGGTGGTCCGGCGTGGCCTCCGGGGCCGGTGCCGTGCGGGTGCGGCCGACGCGGCTGCGCTGGCCGCCGTAGCTGAAGCGGTAGTAGTACCAGCTCTCCGGCGCCAGGCCGGTGACGTCGAGCTTGACCGTGTGGTCGCGGCTGGCGCTGGTGACGAAGCGGCCGCGGCGCACCACCTTCCGGAACCGCCGGTCGCGGGCGACCTCCCAGCGCACCTCGGCGCGCGGGCCCTTGCCCGACCCCGGCTTCGCCGACCGGGTCGGCGTCACGCGGGTCCAGATGAGCACGGCGTGGGGCAGCGGGTCGCCCGAGGCGACCCCGTGCTGGAAGACGCGGTGCCGGGCGGCGGCGATGGCGGGGGTCGAGGTGCCGGCCACCGTCGCGACGCCGAGGCCGGTGGCCCCGGAGGCGACGACGGTGCGACGACCGACGGTCGTGGTGGTGTTCACGCCTCAGTGAACGACACTCGCGGCCGGACGTGACGAGCTTGGCGATGTGAGCACCGTCTGTTCAACCGCCGGACGCCGGACGTTCCGGGCTCGGCCGGCAGCAGCCGGGCGCGCGCTCAGCGGCGTACGACGGCCTTCACCCGCGCGACCTGGTTGTCGTCCACCGGCACCCCCATGCAGGAGAACGGCGAGGACTTGGACCGCCAGCACTGCGAGCGGCCGCTGGCGTTGACCAGGGTCACCTCCACCGCGGCGACCTTGGCCCGGGTGAAGGGGACGGTGCGGCGGCCGGCGCCACTGCGGTCGAGCCGGATGGGAGTGGTCGTCGTGGAGCCGGACCGGGACACGACCGTGACCAGCGCGATGGACCCGCGGCTCAGGTCGGCCATGTCGACCCGGACGGCCAGCCGCCGGCTGCCCCGCTTGGGCAGGAAGCGGCCGGTGGCGGAGGCGAGGTGGTCCAGCTTCGTGGCGTACCAACCGCGCTTGCGGCTGAACCGGCCCAGCGGCGCGGTCGGGTAGCGGTTGGCGGCCCCCTCGGCGTAGGCCTGCGCCGGCCGGCGGTTGGCCACCGCGAAGGCGGCGTACGCCGCGCCGAGGCTGGTCCCGCGGGCGGTGAGCTCGCTGGCGACCGCCTGCAGGGAGTACTGCTTCGGGCCGCCGGGCGCGTCGTCCGCGCGCCGCCACATGTCCCGCACCAGGGTGGGCATGCCGCCCGCCTCGGTGTCGAACCGCTCGGTGAGGAAGCGGAAGAAGACCCATCCGCCGTACTCGTGGCCGTCCCCGTACTGGTCGAGCGAGCGCGCGGGGTGCGAGAGCGGGCTGGTGCCGAGGTAGCCCACGTTGTCGTCGACGTCGTCGAAGACCTCGTCCTCCGCCCAGGTGGCGGTGGCCTCCATGAACCAGCCGTCCTCCGCGACGTCGTAGCCGAACTGCACGGCGTGGAAGTACTCGTGCGCGGCGGTCACCTGCATGTTCTGCAGCGGCGTGCCGTGCCGGAACTGCGTCGGCGAGAAGTCGTCGTCGAGCACGCAGTAGGCAGAGGTGTCGTAGCGGCCGTCGGCCGGCGGCTGGTCGGGGCTGCAGTAGCCGTAGAGCTGCTCGGCGCCGACGTCCTGCAGGTAGATGTCGGGCAGGGCGTTCCCGCCGGCGCTGCCGTCGGGCTTGACCGGCCGGTAGCCCGCGTCGACGTAGGTCTGCTGGAGGCCCTCGACGGTGGCGATCACGGCGTCGACGTAGCCGGGCTCGACGTCGCTGGCGTTCCAGTGCAGGCAGATCGTGGCGGTGCACCGCGCCTGGCTGGTCGCCGGCCGCCGCAGCAGCGCGTCGGCGCGGGCCCGCTCGGCCCCGGTGAGGGTCGAGCGGCGCAGCGTGAGGTCGCGCAGCGCGAGGGTCGCGCTGGGGCCGCCGCGGCCCTCGAGCACCGCCTCGGCGCGGGCCAGGGCCCGGCGTGCGCTGGAGAGCGCCCGCGGCGTGGGCTCGGTCATGGGGCCGGTCGTGCGCTCGGCGACCGGACGGTCAGCCGACGCGCGGGGACCGGCTGCTGCCGGCGCCGCGAGGGAGGCGCCGGTCGCCAGGACCAGGGCAAGGGTGAGCAGGGGACGGGCAGCGCGCATGGGGGCTCCAGGTACGGCGGGGAGGGTCAGCCAACAGGAGCGGGGTGCTCGTGCGCATGCCTCGTACGGGTCATTCTCGGGGTCATCCACCGTGCGACGGCGAAACCCACGCCGATGACGGCCCAGCCGGCCAGCACGTCGAGGACCCAGTGGTTCCCGGTGCCGACGATCACCACCGCGGTGATCGCGGCGTGGGCCCATGCCAGGCCGTGCGCCCATCGGCTGCTGGAGTGGCGCTGGACGATGATGGCCACCCACAGCGCCCAGCCGGCGTGGAGCGACGGGAACGCCGCCAGCTGGTTGGTCAGCTCGCCGAGGCCCTGCGGCGCCGAGGCGTCGGAGCCCCACCAGCCCTCGGTCGCGTGGAGGGCGAGGACGTCGACGTACCCGTCGACGAAGCGGGGCGGCGCCATCGGCAGCATCAGGTAGAGCGCCAGGCCCACGGTGGTCGCGGCGACCAGCGCGCGTCGCTCGGGGACGTAGCGGCGGGGGCCCTTCCGGAAGAGCCAGACCAGGGCGCCGGCCGTGACGACGTAGTGCGCGGTCGCGTACCAGAAGCTCGACAGCAGACCCACCAGTCGGATCTCCACGAAGAGCTGGTTGAGGGCGAACTCCCAGTGCAGGCCGACGAGCCGCTCGACGTTCAGCAGCTCCTGGGCCCGGCTCAGTGCTGGCCCCATCGCGTCGTCGGCGAAGTGCCGGGAGACGCTGTAGGCGACGTAGAGGACCGCCAGCAGCGCGAGCTCGGCGAGCCCGCGCCGCAGGCGGGAGCGTCCGGTCGGGCTGGTGGAGGGAGGCACGCGCTTAGCCTCTCATCAAGACAGGTGATTAGGCATCAGGCTTGACCCTGACCTTCACCCGATCTCCCCAGCTCCGGCCCCGACCGGCCTCACATCCGGCGCAGGACCGCCGTCACCTTGCCGAGGATGGTGGCGTGGGTGCCGTCGATCGGCTCGTACGCCGCGTTGTGCGGCAGCAGCCAGACCTGGCCGTCCTTGCGCTGGAAGGTCTTCACCGTCGCCTCGCCGTCGATCATCGCGGCGACGATCTCGCCGTTGTTCGCCGTCGGCTGCTGGCGGATGACCACGTAGTCGCCGTGGCAGATCGCGGCCTCGATCATCGAGTCGCCGGCGACCTCGAGCAGGAAGAGCTGGCCGTCGCCGACGAGCTGCTTGGGCAGGGGGAAGACGTCCTCGACCCGCTCCTCGGCGAGGATCGGGCCACCGGCGGCGATCCGGCCGACCATCGGGACGTACTGCGCGGCGGGCATGGCGTCGCCCACGCCGGTCTCGTCGAAGGAGCTCTCGTCACCGCTGGAGATCGAGCGGCGGGTGGCCATCGCCTCGGGCAGGAAGACCTCGAGCGCCCGCGGGCGGTGGGGGTCGCGCTTGAGGAAGCCCTTCTCCTCCAGCACCTTCAGCTGGTGGGCCACGCTGGAGGAGCTGGTGAGGCCGACCGCCTCGCCGATCTCGCGCATGCTGGGCGGGTAGCCCCGGCTCTCCACGCAGTCGCGGATGTGGGTGAGGATCCGCGTCTGCCGCGGGGTGAGGCCCGTGACGCCGGGCGCACCGTCGGGCAGCTCGGAGACCTGGGGGCCGGGGTTGGTCGGGCCGGGGTTCTTCGCCATGGGGTGCCTTCCGGGGTGGGCGCGGGACGCGTGCTGCCGATGCAGGTGCTGATGAGTCTGGTGCGGGGTGCTGGCAGCACGGTAGTGACTCCCGGCCTGTCGTTCAAACATCTGTTCGAACGGGCGTGTCGGCGGCCCGCGCGGGCGGGTTGGCATGATCCGGTCATGGACGCCTCTCCCCGCCGTGCTGCCACCACTCCCGCCACTCCCAGCAGCGCCGTCGTCACTGGCGCGGCGCGCGGCATCGGCCGCGGGATCGCCGAGCTCATGGTCGCGCGCGGCTTCCGCGTCGTGGTGACCGACGTCGACGGCGAGGCGCTGGCGCGGACGGCGGAGGAGATCGGAGCGGCGGAGGCGGTGGTGCAGGACGTGCGCGACCCCGACTCGCACCGGCGGGTCGCCGAGGCCGCGGCCCGGCACGGCGAGCTCACCGCCTGGTTCGCCAACGCGGGCGTCGGGGACGACGGCGCGCTGGCCGACCTGGGCGACGACCAGGTCCGCAAGGTCGTCGAGGTCAACCTGCTCGGCGCGGCGTGGAGCATCCGGGCTGCGCTCGACGCGTTCGGGTCCAGCGGTGGCGACGTCGTGGTCACCGCCTCGCTGTCCGCCCTCGGGCCGGTGCCCGGGCTCTCCCTGTATGCCGCGACCAAGGCCGCGGTGGTCTCGCTCGCCTCGTCGGTCGCCCTGGAGGCCCCGCGCGGCGTGCGGGTCCACGCACTGTGCCCCGACGGCGTGGACACCGACATGGTCGCCGGCATGGACGACCGCGGGCTCGGCAAGCGGCTGGTGGCCTCGGGCGGCCGGCTGCTGACCGTCGAGGAGGTCGCCGCCGCGGCGGTCGACCTGGTGGGCAGTCGTCGTGTGGTGCGCACGGTGCCCGGCTGGCGCGGTGCGGCGATGCGCGCCGGCCAGCTGGCGCCGTCGCTAACCGGGCCGGTGCTCGCCGCCTTCGCCGCGCAGGGGAGGCGCCGGCTGCGGTCGTAGTCGGCCTCGGTCAGGAAAGGCGGGGAGGCGTCAGCATCCCAAGTTCACTTGGGATGCTGACGCTTCGCGGCTGTTGCAACACCCGAGGAGCGTCAGGGATGGCCGTGAGGCTCCCGCGCGCCCGGCGCCGCGGTGAGCAGCTCCCGGACACGGCACCTCCGCCCTGGGCTGTTCGAACATTTGTTCGCGCCGACCCTTGATTCGTTCGAACAGGTGCTCTAAGGTCGCACACATGTTCGATCGAACGTCTGCTCGATCGTCGCTCCGCCCCTCGCTCGCCGGCCGTTGTCGGTGGGGGCGGTTAGACATCGGGACGACCGAGATCGAGACGACCCGAGGCTGACCGCCACTTCCCCAGGAGGTCCCCATGAGCACCATCACCGTCAACGCTCCCCGCGCCACCCGCATCGCTCCCGCCCGCCGGGCCGGCGTCGGAGCCAGTGCTGGTGTCGGAGCCGGTGCAGGCGCCGGCGCGAGTGGTGTCCGGCTGACCCGCCGTGGCCGCCTGGTGGTGTTCCTGCTCGCCCTCACCGCCGTGCTCGCGGCCGGGATCTTCATCGCGGCGGGCTCCGTGGCCACGCAGGAGGCCGGCACGCCCGAGCCCACCGAGGTCGTGATGGTCGGGACCGGCGACACCCTGTGGGGGATCGCCTCCGACCTCGCCGAGGACGGTGACGTCCGCGCCATGATGGAGCGGATCGAGCGACTCAACGCCCTCGACTCCGCGGTCCTCGACGCCGGCCAGCGCCTCCGCGTGCCCGTCGAGTAGTCGACACACCACAGACTCCGTCAGCCGCTTCGACCCCGGCTGACGGGCCGGGGAAGACAGGGGCGGGGCCGGGCACGGCCCCGCCCCTGCGGCATCTCCGGGCACTCCCGCGCGGGCGCGGGTACGTCCTTCCCGTCCTCCGGTGACCAGGTCAGCGCGAGGCTCGCCGGCCCCCGGGCGCGACAGGGGTCCGTTCGCGCTCGGCGTCACGGAGCGGCGGGGGAGGAGAGGTGATGCCCATGGCGCGCAGCAGTCGCGCCACGAGCATCAGGCCGACGAAGAGGCAGGCGACCGCGCCGACCGAGGCCAGCGCGAGGAACCACCACGCGTTCGACTCGCCGCCCCGGGCGCTGGCGCCGAAGTCGATCGCGGCGTAGACGAGATAGCCCCACGCGACCACCAGGACCGTGATCCCCACTGCGAGCAGCAGCAGGCGCGGCTGCAGGCCGGTACGGCGCTTCGCGCCCCGGCGCGCGCCTGCTCGCTTGCCCTGACCCACGCGCACCATTGTCACCGATCCGGGGTGTCCATGGGGCCGGACCCGCGGGCTTCGTCGGGAGTGCGTGGTCCGGCAGGCAGGTCGCCCCGCGACGGGCGGGCTGCCGAGGGTTTACCCTTTCGGGCGTGCACGGCGAGGTGGGGAGATCGCCGGCGCGGATCGAGCACTCGGACGCGTCGGGAGGTCCGCTCGCCCGTCTGGCCGACGCGGTCCGCGCGGCGCACGACGTCGACGAGATCGCGGTCGCGACGCTCGGGGTCGTGGCCGACCTGCCCGGCGTGTGCCGGGTGGCCCTCGCGCTCAGTGAGGGCGGGGGGCGCCGGCTCCGGTTCGTCGACAGCCTGCGGGTGGAGCAGGACCCCGAGGTCGAGTGGTGCCACATCGACGCCTACGACGACGTCCCGCTCACCACGGTCGTCCGCTCCGGCGAGGTCGTCCACGGCTCCCTCGAGTCCTTCGGCGACCGGTACGCCGCCCTGGTCAAGGTTCAGCGAGAGCTCGGCGTCGGCGCGCTGGCGGCGCTGCCGCTGCCCGGCACCGGTTCCCCGATCGGTGGCCTGTTGGTCTACGCCGGTGCCGACCACGAGTTCTCCGCCAGCCAGCTGGAGCTGCTCGAGGGCGCGGCCCGCCGCGCCTCCGACGCCATCCGTCGGGTACGGCTGGTCTCGGGTCGGCAGGGCTCGGACGCCGTCCCGGAGGAGCCGGTGATCCCCGAGGGGGCCCTGACCACCAGCGTGCTCCTCGAGGGCGACCCCCGGGCGACGGCGGCCGCTCGCCGGTTCCTGCGCCAGCACCTGCAGGCGTGGGGCGTGCCTGACGACGCGATCGGCGACGCCCAGCTCTGCCTCTCCGAGCTGGTCACCAACGCCGTCGTCCACGCCGGCACCGCCTCGGAGCTGCGGGTGGTGCTTGACGCCGGTCTGCTGACCGTCACCGTCCGCGACCTCGGCGGCCTGGGCCGCCCCGCCAGGGACGAGCCCAAGCCGTCGGGCGACACCGACCCGCTGCGCGTCTACGGCCGCGGCCTGCAGCTGGTCGACGCGCTCTCGGACCGCTGGGGCTCCGAGCGCGACGTCACCGGCACCACCGTCTGGTTCGCCCTCGAGCTCGGCGAGGGTTCAGCGCCGGCCTGATCCGACCGGCGGGGACGCGCGAGCACGTGTGGCTGCGCCGTACGGCGGTCACCGTGGCGGCGTGCAGGTGCTCCCCGACCTCGTCGCCCCCGAGCCGCTCGTCGTCTTCTGCGGGCTGGCGGGCGCGGCGAGCACCAAGCACCGCGACCACTACTACGAGTCGCCCGGCAACAGCTTCTGGGAGTCGCTGCACCTCTCCGGCTTCTCGCCGCGCCGCCTCCAGCCGCACGAGGACCGGCTGGTCACCGAGATAGGCCTCGGCCTCACTGACCTGGTCGGCCACTGGGACCCCCGCTGGGTCGAGATCGACGAGCTGGTCGCCAAGTGCGAGCGGTGGCACCCGGAGTGGCTGGCGATCACCGGCAAGGGCGCCGCGCACGAGGCGTCCAAGGCACTGGGCCGCCGAGGCCGGCCCGGGCTCGGCGTCCAGGACTGGTACGTCGGGCCCGCGCAGGTCTTCGTGCTCCCCGGCGCCTCCGGCGCCAACCAGCGACGCGACTACGACGGCCGTCCGAACCGGCTCTCCTGGTGGCGGGACCTGGCGATGATCTGCGGCCTCGACACGCCCGACTGACCTCCCACCGGCTGGTTGAGGAGGGCGCGCATCGCCGGGCCGGCTGGTTGAGGAGGGCGCGCAGCGCCCGTCTCGAAACCCCCGCCGCACGCCCCTGACCTGCGGCTTTGCGGGCGTGTCCAGACCGGTGCCCCCAGACTTCGGGCCAGACACGCCGATCAGGTTGCGCGCCGCCGAGGCCCGGCGTACGGTTCCACCAGATGTAGTACTTACAACGTTGTAGTTATCCACATCTAGTGCACAGCGCGGCGGTCCTTCGTACACAGGACGAGGGTCGCCAGTGCACAGCACGAGGTGGAAGCCCCACAGCGGGGACGTTGTTCTACACAGGGAAACAGCCGTTATCCACAGTTCGACGCACACCCCTCGGCGGGTGTCCTGAGCGCGCCCGGAGGAGGGACGACATGCACTGCCCGTACTGCCGTGGCACCGACACCCGCGTCCTGGACTCCCGGGTCTCCGACGACGGCGGCTCGATCCGCCGGCGTCGCACCTGCTCGTCCTGCGCGAAGCGGTTCACGACCGTGGAGCAGATGCAGCTGAGCGTGCTCAAGCGCAGCGGCGCGACCGAGCCGTTCACCCGCGAGAAGGCGATCGCCGGCGTCCGGAAGGCCTGCAAGGGTCGCCCGGTCACGGCCGACCAGCTCGCCTGCCTCGGCCAGGCCGTCGAGGACGCCCTGCGCCTCTCGGGCGCGGCGGAGATCCCGGCCCACGAGGTCGGCCTGGCCATCCTCGGCCCGCTCCGCGAGCTCGACGAGGTCGCCTACCTGCGCTTCGCCAGCGTCTACCGCGCCTTCGAGTCGGCCGACGACTTCGAGGCCGAGATCGCGATGCTGCGCGACCGCCGGCTGGTTGAGGAGGGCGCTCCGTGCCCGTCTCGAGACCCAGCCACCCCTCAGCCGGCTCCAACTGGCTGACCACAGACCGCCCGGCAGGTAGTGGGGAAGCTGCCTGCCGGGCGCACCAACCGCAGAGAAGTAACGGGCCACCGCACTGTCGGTGCCCCCAGCAAGACTCGACAACAAACCACCTCGACAGACGGGACCCAGAGGGATGACGGAGACGGTGAGCGGCGCCGCGAGCGGCGCGACGGCAGGCAAGACGCGCCGGGGCGCCAAGGGCAAGGGCCTCACGCTCGACCGGGTGTTCAGCACCCCCGGCGTGCACCCCTACGACGAGATCACCTGGGAGCGCCGCGACGTCGTCCAGACGAACTGGAAGACCGGCGAGGCCGTCTTCGAGCAGCGCGGCGTGGAGTTCCCCGACTTCTGGTCGGCCAACGCCTCCACCATCGTCACCACCAAGTACTTCCGCGGCGCCGTCGGCACCGAGGCCCGCGAGTGGAGCCTCAAGCAGCTCATCGACCGGGTCGTGAAGACCTACACCAAGGCCGGCGTCGACCACGGGTACTTCGCCACGCCCGGCGACGCCGAGGTCTTCGAGCACGAGCTGACCTGGCTCCTGGTCCACCAGTACTTCTCGTTCAACAGCCCCGTCTGGTTCAACGTCGGCACCCCGTCGCCGCAGCAGGTCTCCGCCTGCTTCATCCTCGCCGTCGACGACTCCATGGACTCGATCCTCAACTGGTACAAGGAGGAGGGCTTCATCTTCAAGGGCGGCTCCGGCGCCGGCCTGAACCTCTCCCGCATCCGCTCCTCCAAGGAGCTGCTCTCCTCCGGTGGTACGGCGAGCGGCCCGGTCTCCTTCATGCGCGGCGCCGACGCCTCCGCGGGCACCATCAAGTCCGGTGGCGCCACCCGGCGCGCGGCGAAGATGGTCGTCCTCGACGTCGACCACCCCGACATCGAGGAGTTCGTGCAGACCAAGGCGCGCGAGGAGGACAAGATCCGCGCCCTGCGCGACGCCGGCTTCGACATGGACCTCGGCGGCGCCGACATCACCTCGGTGCAGTACCAGAACGCCAACAACTCCGTCCGCGTCTCCGACGAGTTCATGCGCGCCGTCGAGGACGGCACCGACTTCGGCCTCCGCGCCCGGATGACCGGCGAGGTCATCGAGAAGGTCGACGCCCGCGACCTGTTCCGCAAGATCGCCACCGCCGCGTGGGAGTGCGCCGACCCGGGCCTGCAGTACGACGACACGATCAACGACTGGCACACCAACCCCGAGACCGGCCGGATCACCGCGTCCAACCCGTGCTCGGAGTACATGTCGCTCGACAACTCGTCGTGCAACCTCGCGTCGCTGAACCTGATGAAGTTCCTCAAGGACGACGACACCTTCGACGCCGAGCTCTTCGCGAAGGCCGTGGAGTTCATCATCACCGCGATGGACATCTCCATCTGCTTCGCCGACTTCCCGACCGAGGCGATCGGCCAGACCACGATCGACTACCGCCAGCTCGGCATCGGCTACGCCAACCTCGGCGCGCTGCTCATGGCCATGGGCCTGGGCTACGACTCCGAGGGCGGCCGGGCGATGGCGGCGACCATCACCTCGCTGATGACCGGTACGTCGTACAAGCGCTCCGCGGAGCTCGCCGGCATCGTCGGCCCCTACAACGGCTACGCCCGCAACGCCGAGGCCCACAAGCGGGTCATGCGCAAGCACCAGGCCGCCAACGACACCGTGCGCCCGCTGCACATCGCCGACGCGCAGGTCCACAAGCTCGCCACCAAGGCGTGGGCCGACGTGATCAACCTGGGAGAGGCCAACGGCTTCCGCAACGCGCAGGCCTCGGTGCTCGCGCCGACCGGGACCATCGGCTTCATGATGGACTGCGACACCACCGGCATCGAGCCCGATTTCTCGCTGGTCAAGTTCAAGAAGCTCGTCGGCGGCGGCTCGATGCAGATCGTCAACCAGACGGTGCCGCGTGCCCTGCGCAAGCTCGGTTACCAGCCCGAGCAGGTGGAGGCGATCGTCGCCTACATCGCCGAGCACGGCCACGTCGTCGACGCGCCGGGCCTCAAGCCCGAGCACTACGAGGTCTTCGACTGCGCGATGGGCGCCCGGGCGCTCAAGCCGATGGGCCACGTGCGGATGATGGCCGCGGCGCAGCCGTTCCTCTCCGGGGCGATCTCGAAGACCGTCAACCTGCCGGAGACGGCGACGGTCGAGGAGATCGAGGAGGTCTACCTCCAGTCGTGGAAGCTCGGCCTCAAGGCCACCGCGATCTACCGCGACAACTGCAAGGTCGGCCAGCCGCTGGCCGACGGCGGCGGCAAGGCGAAGAAGGACGCCGCCGACGCGGCTGCCGCGGCCGACGCCTCGGCGACCAAGGTCGTGGAGAAGGTCGTCTACGCCCCGACCCGCAAGCGCCTGCCGAAGTCCCGCGTCTCGCGCACCACCTCCTTCACCGTGGGTGGCGCCGAGGGGTACATGACCTCGGGTGCGCACGACGACGGCGAGCTGGGCGAGATCTTCCTGAAGCTGGGCAAGCAGGGCTCGACCCTGGCCGGCGTGATGGACGCCTTCTCGATCGCGGTCTCGATCGGCCTGCAGTACGGCGTGCCGCTGGAGACCTACGTCTCGAAGTTCACCAACCTGCGCTTCGAGCCGGCCGGCCTCACCGACGACGCGGACGTCCGGATGGCGCAGTCGATCATGGACTACATCTTCCGCCGCCTCGCCCTGGACTACCTGCCCTTCGAGCAGCGCTCCGCCCTCGGCATCTACTCCGCCGAGGAGCGCCAGCGCCACCTCGAGACCGGCTCCTACGAGCCCGTCGAGGAGACCGGCGGCGCGTCGGAGCTCATCGACGACTCGTCGTCTTCGGTGGTCGAGCCGTCCTCTTCGGTGGTCGAGCCTGTCGAGACCACGACCTCCGGAACCGCCGACCTCGAGACCAAGGACACCCACGGCGCCGAGGCCCGCGAGGTCCCGGCCAAGCCCGCCAAGGAGGCCCACACCTCCGCCGAGCTCCTGGAGAAGATCACGGGCACCGCGGTCGACTCCCCGCTTTGCTTCACCTGCGGCACCAAGATGCGCCCCGCCGGCTCCTGCTACGTGTGCGAGGGCTGCGGCAGCACGTCCGGCTGCAGCTGACAGCTAGTCGCTCGTACGACGGCCCCGACACCGCGAGGTGTCGGGGCCGTCGGCTCTCCAGGGGAGAAGGCTGCTCGGGTTTCACCGTTCTCGCCCATCGTCTCGGTCCAACAAGTAAAGATCTCGCTACTGAACGTGCCGGGCTACTTGGAGGGTGAGAGATGTCGAAGCGAGTCCACGTAAGCGCCGCGTTGGCATCTGTGCTGATGACTGCCTCCGTGGCTCTTGGCGTGAACGCGGCGCACGCGTCTGGTTCGAGCCAAGACGAAGCAAGCGTCAGTCACCAGCAGGCGTCGCGGGCCACCTCGCGGGGCGCCACTCTCCGGGCATCCGCGCGCGAGGTGCAGGAGGGCGACCGCCTCGCCCTCACCGCGGTCATCAAGTCGCCGGGGAGAGCCGGCAAGGTGACGCTCCACAAGTGGCAGGTGCCTCCCTACAACGGCGAGCCGACCTGGGAGCCCGTGAAGACACTGGCGGTCCGAGGCAAGCGGACGCTCAGATTTGCTGTCGTTGCTACCGGACTCAACATCGAGCGGTATCGCGCGGTCGTCTCCTACAGAGGCGCCAAGCCGGTCAGGTCGAAGCCCGTCGGCGTCATTGTCTGGCGATGGATTCCGCTCTCCCGGTACACCCCCTACTACGAAGCCGAGCCCTATGCCGCAGGCTTCGGCACCACTCAGATCAACGGCCACTCGTACAACGGCTGGGGCCCCCGCACCTACTCCCACACCGGTACGTGGGAGTCCCGATTCACCGCGGGTCGGCACTGCAAGACCTTCCGCGGCGTTCTCGGTGTCGCTGACATCTCTCATGACGAGTCCAGCGGACTCATCAGGTTCACCGCCGACGACGCAGTCGTCTACGAGTCGCCGGCTCTCACCCCCGGCATGGACCTACTGGTCAGCGTGGCGCTCGCCAAGCCCTATCGCTTCGGGATTCAGGCGTTCGACACCACCCCCGGCGGCACCGCCGGACGCGATGCCGTCGAGGCGTGGCCGGTCATCGGAGATCCTGCTCTCCTCTGCACGGGCGTGTGAGCTTCGCGCGAACTGCCTGTCCCATAGTGGGCGAACAGGGGTAGCCCATCCTGGGCGCACTGGGGCGCGTAGCGGCCGCCTGCCTACTGCGCGGCCACTGTGGCAGCCGCCAGGAACTCGGCCGGCATGGCGTGCTGCAGATGCCAGGTGATGGCGATCGGCCGGTCACCCTGGTGGGAGACGTACGCAACTGGGCCGAGGAACAGGTACGGCGCCGTGCCGAAGTCGTCCTTCTGCTCGTGCCGGACGAAGAGCAGCACCGTGCTCGCCCCGGTGAGATATCGCTGGCCGGTGGGCGAGCTGACCGAGGTGGTTGACTGCGACTCCCAGTGGAACGTCGTCGCGTCGATGGGGTAATCGCGGTACATGGTGGTCGGTGAGAAGTCGGCCTCGGACTTCCGCAGCGTCACGAGCAGGATGTCGACGTTGAGCGCCTCGGAGTAGGCCACGCCCTGCATGACGCTCGTCGGCTTCCGCGTCAGGGACGCGTAGTCCAGGGCGGCGAGGACCTCCTCGCGCTGGTAGCGCGCGTGAACACGCAGCGGCACCTCAGACAGGGCGCCCTCCAGCGCGGCGGTCGTGTGGCGCGACGAGTCGAAGGCGAGGTCGACAACGGCGTGCGACTCCGCCACCGCGTGGACTTCGGTCCGCGCGAGGGCCAGACCCTCGTCGTACGACGCATGCCGGCCGGCCGGGTAGAGGCTGAAGAACAGCATCCTCGCCAGCCGCTGCTCCGCTGCGGACAGCTCGTCGTAGAGGCGATCCTCTGAGAGGAGACGCGGGTAGCCCCGTGCCCGCTCCGGGTCGTCGACGTGCGCCAACGCCCGCATCCTCTTGACCAACCCCTGCTCGGCCGGCGTCGCCTCGCCGTCGAGGACGCCGGCATCACGGCGAAGAGTGGTCCACGACTTCTGACCGGCCTTGAGGACGTCAGCCAGCTCCACACCGGTTTCCCGGAGATAGGTCGGCAGGTCCTGATCCGGGTGTCGACGGAGCTCGGCCACCATGTCCCGCCAGCGGTTCGCCACCTGACCGCGCACATTGGCCAGCACGATCTCCTGCGCCTGGCGGTCCATGACGATCTGGCAGCCGGACGGCAGCAGCGGAAAGCCTCGTTCGATCTCGCGCTCAAGGCCCTTGCGGGTCTGGCCGGTGAGCGCTCGGAGCTTCAAGTCGAACCGGAACTCGCGCCGGTGGTAGCCGACGAAGTCCAAAACGGTGAGGACCGCCTTGTCGCGCGCCCGGCGAAGGCCACGCCCCAGCTGCTGCAAGAAGATGGTCGCGCTTTCCGTGGGCCGGAGGAAGAGCACCGTATCGACGTCGGGCACGTCGAGCCCTTCGTTGAAGACGTCGACGGTGAAGACGGCATTGATGCGGCGGGCGCGAAGGTCCTGCAGGGTCCGCTCGCGTTCGGCCTGTGGTGTGCGGCCGCTGACCGTGCGCGCCGGGACACCCGCGCGGACGAAAACCTGAGTCATGTACTCCGCATGGGCGACGTTGACGCAGAAGCCGAGCGCCCGCATGGACCCCGGATCGAGCACCTTGTCGCGCAGCTGCTCGAGCACGAGCGCGGCGCGCGCGTCATTCCCGGTGTAGACGTTTTCCAGCTCGCCCTCGTCATACCGGCCGCGGTTCCACGTCACCCCTCGCAGGTCGGTTCCGTCGGCCACCGCGAAGTAGTGGAACGGCGAGAGGAGGTCCGCTCCGAGCGCGTCCCAGAGCCGCAGCTCGGCTGCGATCCGGCCCTCGAAGAACGCCCGGACGTCGACACCGTCGCCTCGCTCCGGTGTTGCCGTGAGGCCCACGAGCTCGCGCGGCTTCAGTTGGTCCATCAGCCGTCGGTACGTCGCAGCCTCGGCGTGGTGGAACTCGTCGATGACGACGATGTCGAAGCGGTCAGACGGGATTGAAGCAACGCCGTACGAGGTCAGCGACTGGATGCTCGCAAAGACATGGGTGCCGCGCTCCGGTCGTCTGTCGCCTCCCCACAACTCACCGAAGGTGGCATCGACCAGCACTTCTCGATAGGTGCGCAGGGCCTGCTCGAGAATCTCGCGTCGGTGCGCCACGAAGAGCAGCGACGGCCGGTCAGCGCTGCTGTCGCCACGCATGGCCCGGTAGTCGAGGGCAGCCAGCACGGTCTTCCCCGTCCCGGTTGCGGCGACTACCAGGTTGCGATGACGGTCATGCACCTCGCGCTCAGCCCGCAGGGCATCGAGCATCCGCTGCTGGTACGGATAGGGACGTACCTCTAGGCCTGACAGCGAGATGGTGACCCGGTCGTGTTGCGTTCGACCGGACGCCTCGGCCAGCGCGTCGTCGAGTCGATCGGCATCCCGCTCGGGGTGGTAGAGCTCGAAGCTCGGGTCGTGCCAGTAGGTGTCGAAGGTCTTGCGGAACTTCTCCAGCAGGGTCGGGGTGCCGGTGGAGGAGAGCCGCACGTTCCACTCCACGCCGTCCAGCAGGGCGGCTCGCGACAGGTTCGAGGAACCCACGTACGCCGTGTCGTAGCCGGTGTTGCGGCGGAACATCCAGGCCTTCGCGTGCAGCCGGGTCCGTGCAGCGTCGTACTGCACTCGCACCTCGGCGCCAAAGTCGTTCACGAGCCGGTCGAGGGCCCGGCGCTCTGTCGCCCCCATGTACGTCGTGGTGATGATGCGCAGCGGTGCGCCTCGCACCCGGCGGCGTTCGAGCTCCGTCTCGAGGAGTCGGAGGCCGTGCCACTTCACGAAGGCGCACAGCAGGTCGACTTCATCCGAGGTGTCGATCTCGGCCCGCAACTCCGCGCCGAGGTTCGGCTCACCGGGGGCGTTGGTGAGCAGCGCCGCTTCGTTCAGGGGAGTGCTCGGCCGGGCGTCGACGAAGCGAGTCGTTCTCAACTCATGGGTGCGAGCCACCCGGAGGAGGCGGCGGGCCGGCTCGATGACGAAGTCGGGCTCGGCGTCCAGGCGCTGCAGAACGTCGTTGACGAGTTCGAGGCGCCGCTCGGCTTGCGGGGCCGACTCGAGTGCTCGCAGCGTTGCCTCGTAGACCTGGCGTGCGAGCACATGCGGCTGGTCCGCGGGGTCGATGCCGGCGACGCTGACGGCGTCCACCAGGTCGTCGAGGTGGGGCGCAAGACCGGCGGTGACGACGCGCTCGTACAGGCCGTCGACAAGGGGCTCAGAAGTCATTGCCGTTCAGCTTGTCGCAGATGATCTGCTCAGATCCTGGAACACGCAGAAGAGACGACGGTCCTCGAGTCCCTTGCGGGCGTCAGGCACTCGCCAGCGCACTTTCCTGACGGGGCTCGACGCAAGACGTTCGACCGCGCGTCCCGGACTGGTCATCCCCCAGTAGTCGCAGGCTTAGCCTCAGCAGACAGCGTTCGGGACGACCTGTTCGGCACATCCTGACCTCGGGAGACCGCATGCGCCTCACTGCCCACCTGTCCGCCCTGCTCACGAGCGCCGTCGTCGGCGCCGCGGCAGCCACCCTCGTCCCTGCACCTTCCCAGGCGGCCGCCCCGGCCGCCGGTCAGCCCGAGCATGTCGCGGTGGTCAACACCGCCCACCGTGGCGCCATGGGGTACGCCCCGGAGAACACCCTGGCCGCCTTCCGGCTCGGGATCGAGCAGGGATCCGACCTCATCGAAGCCGACGTGCAGCGGACCCAGGACGGCGTCCTCGTGCTCGTTCACGACACGACGCTGCGGCGCACCACGGACGTGGAGGAGGTTTTCCCCGACCGGGCGCCTTGGCGGGTCAAGGACTTCACGTACGCCGAGATCCGTCAGCTGGACGCAGGCTCCTGGTTCTCAGAGGAGTTTGCCGGCGAGCCGGTGCCCACGCTGGCGGAGATGGTGCAGCTCGTCCGGCCCAGCCGCGCGGGCATCCTGATGGAGCTCAAGTCGCCGGCGTCCTACCCCGGCATCGAGCAGCAGGTGGCTGACGAGTTCGCCTCCTTCCCGGGCTACGTCGAGTCGGCGGTCCGTGCGAAGCGCCTCGTCGTGCAGAGCTTCGACTGGCAGTCGATGGCGCGCTACCACGAGGCCCAGCCCTCGGTGCCGGTCGGCCTGCTCGGTCGGCCCGACGAGTCGCGCCTGCCGGAGCTCTCGACCTGGGCGGACCAGATCAACCCGAGCTTCCGCACCTTCGATGCGGCGTACGTCGACCGCGTCCAGGCGCTCGGCATGGAGGTGCACACCTACACCGTGAACGCGCCGTCGGCCATGCACGAGGTCCTCGACCGCGGGGTCGACGGTGTGATCACCAACTACCCCGACGTGCTCGAGGACGTGCTCGACGAGCGGCGCAGGCTCGCTGCTGCCGCCTGAGGGTTCGAGACTGACCGCGGGGCCCGCTGGGTCCCGCGGTCAGCCGCGCTCGGACTCCGTGCACGTCGGCGCGCCGGTGTCGAGTCCGGCGAGCGCGGCCTGGACCCGGCGGGAAGGCGAGTGGCAGGCCGCCAGCCGGGTCAGGCACGGCCGGGTTGGCGTCAGGTCATGTCGCGGTACCAGCGGGGCTTCACGGCGTCCGGGATGGGCAGCGGGAGGATGATGTAGGCGCCGAGGAGCAGCAGGCACAGGGCGACGCCGGCCCAGAAGATCGCGCCGGCGCCGGCCGGTTCGACCTGGTCGTTCCCGAGGCCGGCGAGGATGAGGAGTGCGGCCAGGAGCGGGTGGACGACCAGGTTCGTCCGCTCGGCCACGCTCCGGGCGCCGGCCCTGCCCCACGCGCGGGCGCGTCGGCTGCGTCCGAGGTGCTGACGCGTGGTCCAGGCCGCCAGGAGGACGCCGACGACGAGCATCGTCACGTTCGCTGCGCTCATCGTCGCGTCACTCGTGAGTGGAGACGCCGGCGTCCGGCGAGACCTCCAGGACGGCGGGCGCCACGTCGTCCGGTTCGACCTCCATGTTCCCCATGGACATGCCGAGCAGGCTACTAAGGGCGACAGCGGGAGGTAACCGCTCATCGGGCGCCGGCGAGACCAACGAACCAGAAGGAGCCCCCAGCGCCGGTCCAGCGCTGAGGGCTCCTGCGGCCTACGTCCGGCTCAGGCGGTGGTGAACCGGCTGACCTCCTGCCGCAGCGAGGCAGCCATCGCGGCCAACTCGTGCGAGGCGGTGAGCGTCTGGTTGACCGCCGAGGTCGTCGCGTCGGCGGCGGACGCCACACCGGAGATGTTCGTGGCGATCTCACCGGAGCCGGTGGAGGCCTCGGTGACGTTGCGGCTCATCTCGTTCGTGGTGGCGGTCTGCTCCTCCACGGCCGAGGCGATCGTGAGCTGGTAGTCGTTAATGCTGGCGATGACCGTGGCGATGTCACCGATCGCGGAGACCGCGCCTCCGGTGTCGTCCTGGATCGACTGGACCCGCCGCGCGATGTCCTCGGTGGCGCGGGCGGTCTCCTGCGCGAGCTCCTTGACCTCGTTGGCGACGACTGCGAAGCCCTTGCCGGCCTCGCCGGCGCGCGCCGCCTCGATGGTCGCGTTGAGCGCCAGCAGGTTGGTCTGCTCGGCGATCGAGGTGATCACCTTGACGACGTTCCCGATCTCCTGGCTCGAGGTGCCGAGCTTGGCGACGGTCTCGTTGGTGGACTCCACGGTGGCGACGGCCTGTGAGGCGACCTTGGCGGCCTCGTTGGCGGAGTGGGCGATCTCCCGGATGGAGGCGCCCATCTCCTCCGCGCCCGCGGCGACGGTCTGCACGTTGCGCGAGACCTCCTCCGCCGCGCCGGAGACGACGCCGGCCTGCACGCTCGTCTCTTCGGCGCCTGCGGCGATCTGCTGGCTCGAGGCCGACAGCTCCTCCGCCGAGGCGGCGACTGCGTCCGCGGAGCCCGCCACCGTCGAGACGATGTCGTTGACCGACTGGCGCGCCACCTCGTACGCCGCTGCCATCCGACCGATCTCGTCGGTCGAGCGCACCTCGGCGGATTGGGTGAGGTCGCCGGCCGCGAGGGCCTCGAGCGAGCGGCGTACGGCGTCGACCCCGGCCACGATCCGGCGGGCGATGAGCATCGCGGCGCCGGCCACGGCCAGCGCGCCGAGGAGCAGGCAGACCAGCACCGCGGTGCGGGCCGAGCTGGCGGCGGCCGCAGCCTCGGCCGCGTCGGCGTCGACCCGGTCGGAGATGCTGCCTACAAGGGCGTCGCTGATCTCGATGATCTCGTAGTAGATGTCGTAGACCTCGCCGAGGATCAGCTGGTCGGCCCGCTCGACCGCGGCGGGCGTGCCGAGGGCGTAGGCCGCGACGGCCTTGTCGTCGGCGACGAAGAAGTCGTCCCAGAGGCCCTCGAGCTTCGCGTACTCCGCCCGCTCGGCGTCGGTCATCGTCTCCACCGGCATCTCGGCCATCAGCTCGCGGAGCAGCTCGGCGTCGGCGAGCATGCCCGCGCGGTTGGCGCTCTCGGGGTCGACCGCCTCGGCGGGCGACATCCGTCGGGTGTCCCACGCGTAGGCGACCTGCCAGCCGGTGATGGAGGCGTTGAAGAACCGCAGCTCCTCCACCGAGGTCGAGAGCTCCTGCAGGTCCTTCATCTCGTGGGTGATGTGGTCCAGGGTGGACAGGTTGGTAATCGCGATCGCGCCCACCACCACCGAGGAGAGCACGCCGGCGACGCCAACCGCCAGGATCTTGCTGCGGACGCCGAGCTTCGCGAGGGGCGTCGTGCGCGGTCGTTCGGACATGGGGTCTCCTGGGAATCGATCGGCGCTCGCGCGAGCGCCGTGGCCTGCACAGTCGACGGCCCCGGGCAGCCGTCGACTATCACGTCGGCGGTCCGTGGCAGGAGGTGAGACCTCCTGGGTGAAGGTTCGACGCGCCGCTCCGCACCGAATCGATTCACTCAGCTGCCGGCGAACGACGCGCGCACACCGACGCGCCGGGAGGGCGCGGCAGGACGAGCCTTGCCATGTGACGTGGATCACCCTCAAGTTCGCCGTGCTAGTGAAACGCTTCAACTCTCGGAAAGGTTCCTCATGCCCTCCCCCTCCCCCCGCCGGCGTGCTGCTGCCCTTGGCACCCTGGTCGCCCTCGCCGTCCCCACCCTCGCCAGCCACTCGCTCATGCCGTCGGCCGCCGGAGCGCCCACGCTCGACGACGCGGCTGCGCCGGTCGCCAGCGCCGCCGAGCCGTGGGACGCCTACGTCCTCGCGCCCTCCACCCGCAGGCTGCGTCCCACGGACGTCCACGCCGCCTCGGGTGCGGTGACCACCCCCGAGGCGGCCTACGGCGACGGCGCCGCGGTGATCGGGCAGGGTGGCCAGGTCACCTACGACTACGGCCTCAACGTCGGCGGCACGCTCAGCCTCACCTTCGGCGAGGTGGCCGGCGCCGACGGTGAGGTGCCGCAGGTCGGCATCGCCTTCTCGGAGACCTCGAAGTACGTCGGTCGCCAGTCCGAGGCCTCGACCGGCGGACCCCGCGGCCGCGACGGCACCCTCTGGGTCGACGCGGTGCCCGGCTCGACCTGGACCGCGCCGCCGCAGCTCCTCCGCGGGGCCTTCCGCTACGTCACCCTGCTCGTCGACGACGCGGCCTCGGTCGAGGTCGACGACGTGGTGCTCGACTTCACCGCAGCCCCGCTCATGGAGGACCCCAGCGACTACCCCAACTACTTCTACTCCTCCTCCGACCTGCTCAACCGCCTCTGGTACGCCGGCGCCTACACCACCCAGCTGACCACCATCGAGCCGACGACCGGCCGCAGCTGGCCGGCGCCCGACGCGCTGTGGGACAACTCTGCGACCAGCGGCGTGGGGGACTCGATCCTCGTCGACGGCGCGAAGCGGGACCGCACCGTCTGGCCCGGCGACCTGGGTGTCTCACAGGGCACCGCGTTCGTCTCGACCGGTGACACCGTGTCGGTTCGCAACTCGATCATGACCGCGTACAAGCACCAGCGCGCGACCGGCGAGCTGCCGTACGCGGCGCCGGAGCTCTCGTTCTACCGCTCCGACACGTACCACATGTGGACTCTCCTGGCGACGGCCGAGAACTTCGAGAACACCGCCGACGAGGCGTGGCTCCGCGACGTCTGGCCCAGCTACGTCAAGGGAGTGGAGTTCATCCGCGCCAAGATGGGCGACCGCGGCCTGCTCTTCATCGACCAGACCAACGACACCACCCACGAGTCGCGGATCCCCGACGGGGAGGAGTCGATGGCCAACGTCATGTACTGGCGGCTGATGCTCACCGGCGCTGACCTCGCGACCGAGCTCGGCGACACGGCCATGGCCGAGGAGATGCGTGCCGAGGCCGCCGAGGTCGCCGCCGCGATCGACGCCCTCCTCTGGGACGACGAGGTCGGTGCCCTGCGGTGGTACCCCGACGACACCGTCATCTACCCGCAGAGCGCGAACTCACTGGCGGTCTGGTGGGGGCTCCTCGAGGGGGACCGCGCCGACCGGGCCATGGCCGCGCTCCGCGAGCGCAACTGGGTCGAGCGCGGCGCGCGTACGCCCGAGCGCGACGACGACCTCCAGCTGCTCTTCGGCTCCTTCGAGCTCCAGGCGCAACTCGCCGCCGGCGACCCCGAGGCGCAAGCTGCGGCGGTCGACCTGATGCGCCGTCAGTGGGGCTGGATGCTCGAGAGCCCGCAGGGGCCGCAGAGCACCTTCTGGGAGTCGCTGCGCGAGTCCGGTGAGGTCGTCAGCTCCTACCAGTCCTACGCCCACGGCTGGTCGACCGGGCCGACGCGGGCGCTCACCGAGCAGGTTCTCGGCATCCAGCAGGCCGACGGAGGCGAGGTCTGGGAGATCGACCCGCACACCGCCGACCTCGCTAGCGCGGAGGGCCGGCTGGTCACGGCCGCCGGGCCGATCGAGGCCAGCTGGGTCGACGGGGCGGACGGTCTGCGGGTCGAGCTGACGACGCCCGCCGGCACCACCGGGTCGCTCGGCCTGCCCCTCGAGGCCGAGAAGGCGCAGGTCTGGCTCGACGGCCGGCTCGTGTGGAACAACGGCAAGGCGGTCGGCCCCCGCGCCGGCCGGTCGGCGATCAGCCGGGTCGAGGAGCGGCTGCGGATCGACGGCGTCGAAGGCGGCGCGCACACCGTGGAGGTGCGCTACCCCTCCCGCTGACCCACCGCTCCGGTCGGCAACGGCGCGGCAGGGTCCCGGGGGCAGGGCACGTGGCACCCGGGACCCTGTCCCCGTTCCTGCACCGACGCGAAACGTCGGCGGCCCTCGTCGCCGAGCCCGCCGGGCGGTCAGCAGCCCGTCGCCGAGCCGTCACCTGGCCCACACCGCCGGCTCACCGGACCCCGCCAGCGTGAGGGCCATGAACCCTCTCGGACACCCTCCCCTCGGGCGCGCGCTCCCGCGTCGCACGATCCTCCACTCCGGTGCCGTCGGCGCCACCGCGCTGGCGGGCCTCGCCGGCTTCGAGCTCGGCTCGTCCCGGACCGCGCCGTCGCTGGTGCGCAACGGCGTACGCACCCCCATGGCCGTCGCCACCGGCGACGTCACCTCCCGCTCCGCCGTGCTCTGGGCGCGCGCCGAGCGCCCCGGCCGCCTCGTCGCCGAGGTGACCAGCGGCCGCCGCACCCGCCGCGTCCGCGGCCCCTGGGCCACCCCCGACAGCGACCTCACCGCCAAGGTCGAGCTCCGCGGGCTCGGCCCCGGCCGCGAGCACGACGTGCGCCTGTCGTTCGAGGACGAGGACGGCCGTCCCGGCGGCTCCCGCCTCGCCACCTTCCGCACCGCCAGCCTGCACGAGGCGGCCACCAGCTTCGTCTGGACCGGCGACACCTGCGGCCAGGGCTGGGGCATCAACCCCGACCTCGGCGGGCTTGTCGCCTACCGCGCGATGCACGCCACCCGCCCCGACTTCTTCGTCCACGCCGGCGACACCATCTACGCCGACGGCCCGATCCAGGAGACCGTCACCGAGCCCGACGGCCAGGTCTGGCGCAACCTCGTCATCCCCGAGGTCACCAAGGTGGCCGAGACGCTCGCGGAGTTCCGCGGCCGCCACCGCTACACCCTGCTCGACGACAACGTCCGCGCCATGTACGCCGAGGTGCCGGTCGTCGCCCAGTGGGACGACCACGAGACCACCAACAACTGGTGGCCCGGCGAGGTGCTCGACGACCCGCGCTACACCCAGGAGCGCCGCGTCGACGTGCTCGCCGCGCGCGGCCGCCGGGCCTGGCAGGAGTACATGCCGATCGCGGACCCGCGCGCCGGCCGCCGCGACAGCGGCTTCGCCCCCGCCCGGATCTACCGCAAGATCGAGCGCGGCGCGCACCTCGACGTCTTCTGCCTCGACATGCGCACCTTCAAGGACCCCAACACCCCCGGGCTCGAGCGCGAGCGCACCAGCATCCTGGGCGCCGAGCAGGTCGACTGGCTCATCCGCGAGGTACGGCGGTCGAAGGCCACCTGGAAGGTCATCTCCGCCGACATGCCGCTCGGCCTGGTCGTCCCCGACGGGCCGGTCAACCAGGAGAGCCTCGCCAACCGCGACCCCGGCCAGCCGCTGGGCAAGGAGCAGGAGATCGCGGCCGTGCTCTCGGCGTTCAAGCGGCACGGCGTCCGCAACACCGTGTGGATCACCGCCGACGTGCACTACTGCGCGGCCCACCACTACTCCCCGGAGCGGGCCGGCTTCACCGACTTCGACCCGTTCTGGGAGTTCGTCGCCGGCCCGATCGCGGCGGGCACCTTCGGCCCCAACGACCTCGACGGCACCTTCGGCCCGGAGGTCGTCTTCCAGAAGCACGCGGCCCGCCCGAACGAGTCGCCGCGCGTCGGCAACCAGTTCTTCGGCCACGTCGCGGTGGACGCCGACGGCCGCTTCACCGTCAGCCTCCGCGACCTCACCGGCGCGGTGCTGTGGAGCAAGGAGCTGGAGCCCGAGCGCTGACCGCCGCCGCCGCCCGTGCCCGTGTTCAACGGGCACGGGCGGCGGTTCGGTGTCGTCGGACGTGCACAACGACCGGTCGCTCGGCCGTCTCACGCTCGGCCCGGACGCCGGGCGGACCGTTGTGTACGTTCGTCGACGCCTGGGTTCCCCATCGGAGCGGCCATCGCGCGGCGCATGGCCGAGTCCGGCGCCGCTTTGGCCGGTCGGCGACGATGTTCGGCATGGCCGACGAACAGCACGGACTCGTCTTCCCCCGCGACCCCGACGACGCGGGCGGACGCCGCAGCACCACCGCGACGGGGCGGGCGGTCGTGGCCGACGCGCTGCGTGCCGCCGACCCGGTGGGTGCGCGGGCGGCGGAGCGCGAGACGGCGTGGCGCTCGGAGTACCTGCTCTACTTCCGCCGCCTCGTCGAGGCCGGGCTCGGCTCGCCCGACGACGCGGTGGGCATCGCCCGGGCGGGGCTGGCGTCGCTGCACGAGCGGATGCGGGTGCGCGGCGACGAGACCGAGGGGACGCTGGCCGAGTGGCCGGGCGGGGCCGGCGGCTTCGACCAGGTCGAGGTGGCCGGTACGGCGGAGCCGGTCGAGGAGCTGGTGCTGCCGTACCGGGGCGAGCGGCTGCGGGGCGACGAGATCCGCCGCCAGGTCGACCGCTGGGTCGAGGCGGGCGTCGTCGAGCCGACCGTCGCCGAGGCGGTCGACGCCGTGCTCACCCACCCCGAGTGGCTGCGGCTCGAGGGCCACACCGTCGCGGTGGTCGGGGCCGCGTCCGAGATGGGGCCGTTGCAGGCGCTGACCCGCTGGGGCGCCCGGGTCGCGGCCGTCGACCTGCCCCGAGCCAACCTGTGGGACCGCGTCGCCGGCGCCGCGCGCGCCGGGGCCGGAACCGTGGTCGCGCCCGTCACCGGCCCGACGGCCGCCGGCGAGGACGGCACGGCCGGCGCCGACCTGCTCGCCGACGTGCCGGCGCTGGCCGAGTGGCTCGCGGCCCAGCCGGGCACGCTGGTGGTCGGCAACTACGTCTACGCCGACGGCGCCACCAACGTCCGCGTGAGCACCGCCGTCGACGAGCTGAGCCGCCGCCTGCTCGAGGCCCGCGACGACGTCGCCCTGGGCTTCCTCGCCACCCCCACCGACGTCTTCGCCGTGCCGCGCGAGGCCGTCGATCAGGCTACCGAGCGCTACGAGACCCGCTCCCGGGCCTCGAGGACCGTCGGCCGCCCGCTCCGCGCTGCCTCCGGTGGCCGGCTGCTGCGCCGGCCCTACGCCCCCGGCTCCGACCCGGGGCTCAACGACTCGCTCGTCCCGCAGCAGGGCCCCAACTACGCGCTCGCCAAGCGGCTGCAGCGCTGGCGCGCGACCGTGGCCCGGCACGAGGGCACCACCGTCTCCATGAACGTCGCCCCGCCCACCCGCACCCGGTCGGTGGTGAAGAACCGCGCCCTCGCCGCGGCGTACGCGGGCGCGCACCGGTTCGGCGTCGAGGTCTTCGACCCCTCGACGTCGAACGTGCTGATGGCGGCGCTCCTCGTCCACGACCTGCACACCGGCGGCGGGCCGCGGCACGAGCACCCCTGGCAGGACGAGGCGTACGCCGCGGCGCACGGCGGCCTGTGGCGTGCGGCGTACGCCCCGCGCAGCGCCCTCGGGCTCGCGGCGCTGCTGGGCATGGGAGCCGCCCGCGGCTGAGGCGCGCACCGGTCCAGACGGCGAGGTTCGAGCAGCCGTCAGCGGGGAAGGGACGCCTGTGCCGCGAACCGTCCGCAACCTCGTCCTCGGCGGCTGCTACGTCGCCCTGGCCGCGCTCGGCGCGCTGCTCGTCGTGGAGGCCGGCGACCGCCTGCTCGGCCTGCTGTCGGGCCTGCTGCTCCTGCTGGTCGCGGCCGCCGGGCTGGCGCTCGTCTGTTTCGACAGCTGGTACGTCACCCACCGCCCAGGCCCGCGGGTGGGGACGGCGCCGTCGGGGCTGCCGGCGACCGTCGTCGCCCGCTCCCCGGTGCCGACGGTGCTGTCGGCCGTGGTGCCCGCCCTGCTGGCCGGGTGGGCGCTGCTCGGCTGCGTCCTGGCCGCGGGGGAGGAGCGGCCCGTCGCGGCCGTCGTCCTCGGCCTCCTCGCCGCGCTCCTGGCCAGCCCGTTGCTCGCGGTGGCCCGCCGCCAGGTGAGCGCCGGCGGGCTCTGGCTCACCGCTGCGGGGATCGAGCACCGCAAGGAGGGCGTCGGCTGGTCGGTGCCGTGGGAGGACGTGACCGGCGCGGTGCCGGGAGAGCCGCTCGCCGTCCTCGTGCGGGCGCAGCCGCGGTTGCAGCGCACCACCCGGCTGCTGTGGCAGCGCGAGCCGGCCGCCCCGGCCGGTGCGCTCGCCGTCGACAGCCGCTACCTCGCCGCCGACCCGGCCGCCGTGGCTGCCGTCGTCGCCCGCTGCGTCGCCGAGCCGGGCCAGCGCGCGCGGATGGGCACCCCCGAGGCGGTCCGGCAGATCGCCGCCGTGGTCTCGCGCGCCTGAGCCGCGTGAGCAGCCTCACCGCGCCGCAGAGTGAGCGAGAGCCGTCTTAGGTGCCATCGTTCCGCGGTCGGCCGGTGGTCTAGCCCGGTCGGCAGCCATGCACAGACCTGGACCGCGCCGAGGCCCGTCACGTCGCCAGGTGGACACCGAGCACAGGAAGCAGAGACGGGCACGGGAGACCCGAGCAGGACGCCCACCGCCGGAGACGGCGGAGGGCTCGGGGTGGAGCCCAGCAGCGCTGATCCGAGTGACGCTGGGCCGGGCACGGCGCCCGAACCCGACAGGACACCTTCCGCAGGCGATCGCCGAGGATCCACCGTTGAGCCACGCCCTTGACGGCGCGCTGCTGCGCGCCCGCATCGTGTTCTGCGCCCTCACCGCCGCGCTCGCCCTGAGCCTCGCGGTCGGGGTCAGCCCCCTGTCCCCGACCGCCAGCGCGGCCGGGGCCCAGCTCGCCCAGCGAAGCCAGCTGAGCGAGATCGAGAAGAGCCGGACCACCGAGCGCCGGCGCGCCCGCGTCAGCCGCAGCGAGCGGCTGATGCGCGTCGTCCGCCGCCAGAACGGCGACCCCTACGCCTGGGGCGCCTCCGGCCCGCACCGCTTCGACTGCTCCGGCCTCACCCAGTTCGTCTACCGCAACGCCATCGGCGAGCGCCTGCCGCACTCCTCCCGCGCGCAGGTCAGCCGCACCCGCCGGATCAGCCGCGGCGCCGCCCGCCCCGGCGACCTGGTCTTCTTCCACAACGGCGGCCGGGTCTACCACGTCGCCGTGTACGCCGGTCGCGGCCGGATCTGGCACGCGCCCGGCTCGGGCAAGCGGGTCACCCGCGCGCCGATCTGGACGCGCAGCCACTTCTACGGCCGCGTCCGCTGACGTCGGCTCCCTGAGGGGGCTCGCCGCTCGACCCGCGGGGTGATTGCGCCGGGTCGGGCGGTGAGGTAAAGGACCTGTGACGCGGCGTCGTCATTGGTCTCGAATGCGTAACAAATCGGTGCTGGTGTGCACCGAGGTCTTCCGTCTGGGCACCTCGGGCTGTTCAGGTGCTTCGGCGGGCATCGCCCGCCCCGCCCCCCACCCCCAGGGGCGTCTCGGAAACATCTCGGAGGAACACGTGAACCGACGCATCTCTGGCGTCATCGGTGTGGCCGCGGGCCTCGGGCTCGCGGCCACGGCCGTTCCCGGGTCCGCCACGGCAGTGCCGGCGGCCGACCCCGACGCCAAACCCCAGCAGGCCCAGCACCGGGCCGACGACCGTCCCGACCCGCTGCACACCAAGCGCCGCGCCGCCAAGGCCCGCGCCGCCGAGCTCGTGGTGACCGGCCAGGCCGAGGTCCAGAACCGCGGCGGCGGCGAGGCCGTCAAGGTCGCCCCCGGCCAGTGGGTCGAGTACGGCACCCAGGAGACCGCGCAGCTGCTCTCCTTCCTCATCGAGTTCGACGACCTCAAGCACAACGAGATCGAGGAGCCCGGCGCCGAGGACAACAGCACCTACTGGACGTCCGACTTCGACCGCGAGCACTTCCTCGACATGTTCTTCGACGGCATGCCGGAGCAGGGCGGCGAGTCCTTCGCGGACGCCTACGACGAGATGTCGTCGGGCCGCTTCGACCTGCAGGGCGACGTCAGCGACTGGGTCACCGTGCCCGGCTCCGCCGCCAGCTACGGCGAGAACGTCAACGGCAGCGAGACCAACGCGAACATGACCCGCTTCATCGCCGACGCGGGTGTCGCCTGGGTCGAGGCCCAGCAGGCGGCCGGCAAGAGCCCCGAGGAGATCCGGGCCTACCTGCAGCGCTTCGACGTCTGGGACCGCTACGACCACGACGGCGACGGTGACTACGAGGAGGCCGACGGCTACATCGACCACTTCCAGGCCATCCACGCCGGAGAGGGCGAGGAGGCCGGCGCCGAGCCGTGGACGATCTGGTCCCACCGCTGGGCGGTCAACTACAACCAGCCGGTCGGCCCCGAGGGCGCCAAGCAGGGCGGCGTCGAGATCGGCGACACCGGCTTCTGGATCCGCGACTACACCACCGAGCCCGAGAACGGCGGCCTCGGCGTCTTCGCGCACGAGTTCGCCCACGACCTCGGCCTGCCCGACTACTACGACACCAACGGCGGCGAGAACGGGACGGGTTTCTGGACCCTGATGAGCTCCGGGTCCTGGCTCAGCCGCGCGGACGCGGGCGCCATCGGCACCACGCCGGACTCGATGGGCCCGCACGAGAAGCTCTTCCTCGGCTGGCTGGACTACGAGACCGTCGAGGCCGGCGAGCGCGAGCAGGTCAAGCTCGGGCCGGCGTTCCACGCCACCAAGGCGGCGCAGGCGGTCGTCGTCAACCTGCCGCCGGGCAAGGCGGCCACCGAGGTCGGCCCGGCCGCCTCCGGCTCGACGTACCTCTACTCCGGCAACGGCGACGACCGCACCGCGACCGCCACCAGTCCCGAGTTCGTGGTGCCCGAGGGCGGCCAGCTGAGCGCCCAAGTCAAGTACGAGATCGAGGCCGACTGGGACTACGCGTACGCGAACATCTCGACCGACGGGGGCCAGACCTTCACGCCGGTGGAGACGAACCTGTCGACCGACGCCGACCCCTACCAGCAGAACGCCGGCCATGGCATCACCGGCAGCAGCGACGGCGCGTGGGTCGACCTGACCGCCGACCTGAGCGAGTTCGCCGGCCAGACCGTCCAGCTCCGGTTCGCGATGGTCAACGACGCGGCCATCCACGAGCTCGGCTTCCTCGTCGACGACGTGAGCGTCGGCTCGGCGCTGGAGACCGGGTTCGAGGACGGCGCCGCCGACTGGACCCGCGACGGGTTCCTCGTGGTGGAGGACGGTTCCTACACCACCGAGTACACCCACTACTACATCGCCGAGAACCGGCAGTACGGCGGCTACGACGCCACCCTGCGGGAGGGCCCGTACAACTTCGGCTGGGGCGTCTCGGCGCCCGACCGGGTCGAGCGGTTCCCGTACCAGAACGGCCTGCTCATCTGGTACGTCAACGGCTTGTACGGCGACAACAACACCAGCCAGCACCCCGGCGGCGGTGAGGCCCTGCCGGTCGACGCCCGGCCGACGGCGCTGCGCTGGTCCGACGGTGAGGTGGCCCGCAACCGGATCCAGACCTTCGACGCCACCTTCGGCCTGGACCGGACCGACGCGATCACCCTGCACCGGGAGACCGCGGACGGCATGACCACCCTCGAGGTGCCCTCCTCGGCCCCGGTGCCGGTCTTCGACGACACCGACCCGACCCGCTACTACGACCCGGCGAACCCGGGCGGCAGCACGCTGGTCGGCGGCACCGGCACCACCATCGAGGTGGTCAACAGCAACGAGCGGCAGGGGTTCATGACCGTCCGGGTCAACTGAGCCACGGTCGACCTCTCCACCAGGCACACCACGACGGGGCCCGGCGCGCGAGCGCCGGGCCCCGTCCTCCATCCCGGGGCATTTCCACAGGCGGCCGATCGGGAGGTGGTGGTGTCGGTGCGGCGAGGCATGATCGTCCCCGACCGCCGGACGACCGGGCGCCGCTGACGACGAGGGGAGGGCTCGTGGGCACGATGCCGCTGGCCGACCTCGACGAGGCGACGGTGCGGCGGGCCTTCGACGGCGGCACCGTCTCCCGGGCGCACGACTACGTCGGCAGCGACCGCATCGGCGAGATCGCCGTGCGGGAGAGCGACGCCGGCGAGGTGCTGCTGACGGCGAGCGTCGAGGGCACCGGGCCGACGCCGTACGAGGTCGAGGTCTCGGTGGTCCGCGAGGACGGCCGCTGGCAGCTCTACAGCGACTGCACCTGCCCGGTGGGCATCGACTGCAAGCACGGTGCCGCCGTGGCGCTCACGGTCGTCCGGGCCCCCACCGCGACCACCGCCGGCGACGGGGGCGTCGAGCCGGCGGAAAGGGCCGCTCCAGCCACGGCTCCCCGGCCGCTGTGGAGCGAGCGGCTGGAGCGGGTGCTCGCGGAGCTCGACCCGCCCGCGGAGCTCGCGGTCACGCCGCTGGCCCTCGAGCTCTCCGTCGACCGCCCCGAGCCGGTGGGCCCCGCCGGAGGCCAGCACCGTCGCGCGCCGTCCTGGCAGGTCCAGGCACGCCGGCCGTCGTTGCGGATCCGCCCGCTGACCGTCGGCGCGCGGGGGCAGTGGGTCCGCCGGGGCGTGGGCTGGGACGACCTGACCCGCAGCTCCCACACCCGCGCCTACGACCCCGAGCAGCTCTCGACCCTGCTCGAGCTCGCGGCGGCGCGGCGCTCGCCGCACTACTACGCCTCCGGGGGCGACAGCCCGCTCGACGACCTCGGCCCGGGTGTCTGGTCGATGCTCGACCGGGCGCTGGCCGCGGGAGTCCGGCTCGTCGGCGGCGCCGGAGTCTCCTCGGTGACCCTGCTCGGCCGGGCGCTGCCCCTCGTCGCGGAGGTGCGCGCCGAGGACGGTGGCGACCTCGTGGAGGCCGGCCAGCAAGAGGACGAGGAGGCGGCCGGCCGGCTGACCGTCGGGGTGTGGCACGACGGTCGGTGGTGGAGCGGGGAGGACCTGCTCGTCGTCGGCCGGCGGGGGCACGGCGTCGGCCTGCTCGACCCGGCCTCCGAGGAGCTGGTGCTCGCCCCGCTCGACCGGCTGGTGCCCGAGCCGGTCCGGCGCCTGGTCGAGAGCCCCGACCCGCTCCGCATCCCCGCCTCCCAGGCCGACCTCTTCGCCCGCCGGCACCTGCCGCGGCTGCGCCGCCACCTGCCGGTGGCCTCGTCCGACGGCTCGCTCCCGATCCCCGAGGAGGCGCCGCCCCGGCTGGTGCTGACCCTGGCGTGGCGCGGCCCCGGGGTCGCGCACCTGGCATGGGCGTGGTGCTACCAGCTGGGCGAGCACCTGGACCGGTTCCCGCTCGACGCGCCCGCTCCGGGCGGCGACGTACGCCGACCCGCGCGGGAGCGCGAGCAGCTGGCGGCCCTCGAGCTGGGCGAGGTCGGTGACGACCTGCTGCGCGACACCGACGGTCGGCTGGTCGGCGACCACGAGCTGCGCGGCAGCCGGCTGCTCGACTTCGTCGGTCAGGTGCTCCCCGCGCTGCGTGAGCAGCCGGCCGTGGAGGTCGAGGACCTCGGCGTCCAGCCCGACCACCGGCCGGCCACCGAGGAGCCGCAGATCCGGTTCGAGCTCGACGACCCCGCGACCGGCGAGGGCGGCGAGGGGACGCGGTCGGTCGACTGGCTCAGCCTCCGGGTGGTCGTCGACGTCGAGGGCGAGCAGGTCCCGGTCGCCCAGGTGGTCGAGGCGATCACCCTCGACCACGAGCTGCTCTTCCTGCCCAGCGGCCGCTACCTGCGCACCGACCACCCCGCCCTGCAGCGGCTCGCCGACGCCGTGCGGGCGGCCCGCGAGCTGCGGGACCGCGACGACGACGATGACCGGCTCAACGTCGGCACCACGGACCTCGGCGTGTGGGGCGAGCTCGCGGAGATCGGCGTGGTCGACGAGCAGGCGTCACGGTGGGTGGAGGCGGCGCAGGCGCTGCGCGAGTTCACCGGCCTGCCGCAGGTCGACCCGCCCGGCATGGCCGGCCTCCTGCGCGGCTACCAGCTCGACGGCTTCCGGTGGCTGGCGTTCCTCCACGACGCCGGGCTCGGCGGGATCCTCGCCGACGACATGGGGCTGGGCAAGACGCTCCAGGCGCTGGCGCTGGTCGGCCACGCGCGGCGCGCCGGCGCGGGTCCGTTCCTCGTGGTCGCCCCGACCAGCGTCGTCCCCGGATGGGTGCGCGAGGCGGCGTTGCACGCCCCCGACCTCGAGGTCCGCGCCGTCACGGCCGGGCGACGGCGCCGCGGCCGCAGCGTCGCGGACGTGGCGGCCGGAGCGGACGTGGTCGTCACGACGTACACGCTGCTCCGGCTCGAGATCGAGGAGTACGCCGACCTCGCCTGGGGCGGCCTGGTGCTCGACGAGGCGCAGCAGGTCAAGAACCACCAGGGCAAGACCTACCAGGCGGTGCGCCGCGTCGACGCGCGGTTCCGCCTGGCGCTGACCGGCACGCCGTTCGAGAACCGGCTCATGGAGCTGTGGTCGCTCCTCTCGATCGTCGCGCCCGGCCTCTACCCGTCACCGCGGAAGTTCACCGAGGTCGTGGCCCAGCCGGTCGAGAAGCAGGGCGACGCCGGGGCGCTGCGCCGGTTCCGCACCCGGATCCGGCCGTTCCTGCTGCGGCGCACCAAGGAACTGGTCGCCACGGAGCTGCCGCCGAAGCAGGAGCAGGTGCTCGACGTGACGTTGGGCGCCAAGCACCGCAATCTCTACGACACCCACCTGCAGCGGGAGCGGCAGCAGATCCTCGGCCTGATCGGGGACTTCGACGCCAACCGGGTCGCGATCTTCCGCTCGCTCACGAAGCTGCGCCAGCTCAGCCTCGACGCCGCCCTCGTCGACCCCGCCCACGACGCGCTCGGCTCGGCGAAGATCGACGTCCTCGTCGAGCACCTGCGCGAGCTCGCCAGCGAGGGCCACCGCGCGCTGGTGTTCAGCCAGTTCACCGGCTTCCTCGCCCGCGTGCGCGCCCGGCTGGAGGCGGAGGGGATCGGCTACTCCTACCTCGACGGCCGCACGCGCGACCGGCAGGCGGCCATCGACGGCTTCCGCGACGGCGACGCGCCGGCGTTCCTCATCAGCCTCAAGGCCGGTGGCGTCGGGCTCACGCTCACCGAGGCCAGCTACGTGTTCGTCCTCGACCCGTGGTGGAACCCGGCCGCCGAGATGCAGGCCGTCGACCGCGCGCACCGGATCGGCCAGCAGCAGTCGGTGATGGTCTACCGCCTCGTCGCCGCCGACACCATCGAGGAGAAGGTGATGGAGCTGAAGGCCCGCAAAGCGGCCCTCTTCGCCCAGGTGGTCGACGGCGACGGGGCGATGGCCACCGCGGTGACCGCCGAGGACGTCCGCGCCCTGCTGGGCGACTGATCCCGGCGGCCGGTCAGTCCGCGACGACCTCGCGGCGGTCGTCGGGCAGCCGCCGGGTGCGGCGGGTCCGGTCGAGGTGCTCGAGCAGCGGGAGCACCACCCGGCGCGAGGTGCCCAGCCGCTGCCGCGCCTCGCTGGTCGTGAACGGCTGGGGCAGCTCCCGCAGCCACTCGGTCGCCACCACGTCGGCGTCCGGCAGCAGCACCACCGCGGGGCCCAGTCGCAGCAGCCGCCCCGCCTTGGCCGCCGCAGCGGTGCGCCGCGCGTCCAGCCCCAGCTCGGCCAGCCGACCGGCCGACGGCGCGGCGAACGGCTCCTCGGCCAGGTCGTCGGCCAGCGCGCCGAGCGCCCGCTCCAGGTCGGCCGGCAG
>NZ_JBNCOG010000016.1:0-94401 GCF_051280745.1 Nocardioides ureilyticus
GGCCCCCCCCCCCCCCGGCTGGGGCGGGCTCGCAGCGCTGGGGCACGGAGCCGCCCGCGGGCCCCGGCGCGCCCCCCCCCCCCCCCCCCCCCCCCCCCCCGCGACGGGTCGGGTCACTCCGCGGCGGCGCGGCGCAGCGACTCCGAGAGCCGCTCGGCGGCGGCCAGCACCGCCGGCGCGTGCATCCGACCGGGCTGCCGCGAGAGCCGCTCGAGCGGGCCCGAGACGGAGACCGCCGCGATCACCTTCCCGCCGGGCGAGCGCACCGGCGCGGAGACCGACGCGACGCCCTGCTCGCGCTCGCCGACCGACTGCGCCCAGCCGCGGCGCCGGATGCCCGAGAGCGCTGCCGCCGAGAACGCCGAGTTCTGCAGGCCGCGGTGCATCCGGTCCGGGTCCTCCCACGCGAGCAGCACCTGGGCTGCGGACCCGGCCCGCATGGTCAGCTGTGAGCCGACCGGGATCGTGTCGCGGAGGCCGGAGGGTCGCTCGGCCGCGGCGACGCAGACGCGGTGCTCGCCCTGCCGGCGCCACAGCTGCGCCGACTCGCCGGTGATGTCGCGCAGGCGGGCCAGGACCGGCCCGGCCGTGGCCAGCAGGCGGTCCTCGCCGGCGGCGGCGGAGAGCTCCGCCAGCCGCGGGCCGAGGACGAAGCGGCCCTGCATGTCCCGGGCGACCAGTCGGTGGTGCTCGAGCGCCACCGCCAGGCGGTGCGCCGTCGGGCGGGCCAGGCCGGTGCCGGCGACCAGGCCGGCCAGCGTCGCGGGTCCCGACTCGAGAGCGGTGAGCACGAGTGCTGCCTTGTCGAGCACGCCGACGCCACTGGTGGTGTCCATATGGCAATACTGCCGTCTCGCATCATGGGATGCAAGCGTCTACAGTGGTCCCCGCACCGAGAAGTAGGTCACGAGCAGCCGCGAGGGAGAACCGCCATGGGTCGGACGCTGTCCGAGAAGGTCTGGGACGAGCACGTCGTCCGTTCGACGCCGGGGGAGCCGGACCTCCTCTACATCGACCTCCACCTCCTCCACGAGGTCACCTCGCCGCAGGCCTTCGACGGCCTCCGGCTCGCCGGCCGCGCGGTGCGCCGCCCGGACCTGACGCTGGCGACCGAGGACCACAACGTCCCGACGGTCGACTGGGACAAGCCGATCGCCGACCCCGTCTCGCGCACGCAGGTCGAGACGCTGCGGAAGAACGCCGCCGAGTTCGGCGTCCGCCTGCACCCGCTCGGCGACATCGACCAGGGCATCGTCCACGTCGTCGGCCCGCAGCTGGGGCTGACCCAGCCCGGCATGACGATCGTGTGCGGCGACAGCCACACCAGCACCCACGGCGCGTTCGGGGCGATCGCCTTCGGCATCGGCACGTCCGAGGTCGAGCACGTCCTCGCCACCCAGACGCTGATGCAGGCCAAGCCCAAGACCATGGCCGTCACCGTCACTGGCAGCCTGCCCGAGGGCGTCACCGCCAAGGACCTGGTCCTGAACCTCATCGCCCACACCGGTACCGGCGGCGGTCAGGGCTACATCGTCGAGTACCGCGGCCAGGCCATCGAGGAGCTCTCGATGGAGGGCCGGATGACGGTGTGCAACATGAGCATCGAGTGGGGCGCCAAGGCCGGGATGATCGCACCCGACCAGACCACCTTCGACTACATCCAGGGTCGCCCCGAGGCGCCGACCGGGGCCGCGTGGGACGCGGCGGTCGAGCACTGGACCAGCCTGCGCACCGACGACGACGCGGTCTTCGACGCCGAGATCGTCCTCGACGCCAGCACCATGACGCCCTTCGTGACCTGGGGGACCAATCCCGGCCAGGGCGTCCCGCTGGGTGCCGCCGTGCCCGCTCCCGAGGACTTCGAGGAACTCGGTGACCAGGTCGCCGCGCAGAAGGCGCTGGAGTACATGGGCCTCGAGGCCGGCACCCCCATGCGCGAGGTCAAGGTCGACACCGTCTTCGTCGGCTCCTGCACCAACGGCCGGATCGAGGACCTCCGCCTGGCCGCGGAGGTCATCAAGGGCCACAAGGTCGCCTCCGACACCCGCCTGCTGGTCGTGCCCGGCTCGGTCCGGGTCCGGCTCCAGGCCGAGGAGGAGGGCCTCGACGTGATCTTCAAGGAGGCGGGCGCCGAGTGGCGCGGCGCCGGGTGCTCGATGTGCCTGGGCATGAACCCCGACATCCTGCAGCCGGGGGAGCGCAGCGCCTCGACCTCGAACCGCAACTTCGAGGGGCGGCAGGGCAAGGGCGGCCGCACCCACCTGGTCTCGGTGCCGGTTGCTGCCGCGACCGCGGTGCGCGGCACCCTCTCCTCGCCCGCCGACCTGGACCCGATCCCGGCGGGTGGTTGAGGAGGTCGCGCAGCGACCGTCTCGAAACCGCCCGTTCGCCAAGGAGCACACCCTCATGGACAAGTTCACCACCCACACCGGCGTCGGCGTGCCCCTGCGCCGCAGCAACGTCGACACCGACCAGATCATCCCGGCGGTCTACCTCAAGCGCGTGACCCGCACCGGGTTCGAGGACGGCCTCTTCGCCGCCTGGCGCAACGACCCGGCGTTCGTGCTCAACAACCCGGTCTACGCCGCCGGCTCGGTGCTCGTCGCCGGCCCCGACTTCGGCACCGGCTCCTCGCGCGAGCACGCCGTGTGGGCCCTGCAGAACTACGGCTTCAAGGCGGTCATCTCCTCGCGGTTCGCCGACATCTTCCGCGGCAACTCCGGCAAGGCGGGCCTGCTCGCCGCGCAGGTCGACGAGAAGGTCGTCCAGCGGCTGTGGGACCACCTCGAGGAGCACCCGGGCGCCACCGTGACCGTCGACCTCGAGACCCGCACGGTCCGCGCCGGCGAGGGCGTCGACGCGATCGAGGACTCCTTCGACATCGACGACTACACCCGCTGGCGCCTGCTCGAAGGCCTCGACGACATCGGCATCACCCTCGGCCACGACGCGGACATCGCGTCGTACGAGGCCGGCCGGCCGAGCTGGAAGCCGGTCACCCAGCGCGCCTGACGCCTGCGGGCCGGCTCGGGCGTGTCGTTGTGACGGGGCTCTCGAGTCCCTAGCGTGCGTGTCGATGGTCGGGCGTCCAGCCGGGCGCCCGAGGGTCGACGGCAGGAGAGAGCCATGAACAAGTCGCAGCTCATCGACGCGCTCGCCGCACGCTTCGACGGCAACCGCAAGGCCGCCGCGCACGCGCTGGAGTCCGTGCTCGACACGATCACCCGCGAGGTGGCACGGGGCGAGAAGGTCGCGATCACCGGCTTCGGGTCCTTCGAGAAGCGCGTCCGCGACGCCCGCTGGGTCCGCAACCCGGGCACGGGGGAGCGGATGAAGACCAAGAAGACCGCCGTCCCGAAGTTCACGGCCGGCGCCGAGCTGAAGAACGTCGTCTCCGGTGCCAAGAAGCTGCCCGGGCTCACCGCGGCAGCGTCGGGCTCCGCCGTCCGCACGGCGACCGCGCCGGCCATGGCGGCTGCCTCGGCCGCCCGCAAGGCGATGCCCGGAAGGGCGGCCACGACCACGACGGACGCGGCGGCGGCCAAGAAGTCGCCGGCGACCAAGTCCGCGGCACCGCGGACGACCGCGAAGAAGGCGCCCGCGAAGAAGACCACTGCCACAAGGGCGCCCGCGAAGAAGGCGCCCGCGAAGAAGGCGACCGCCAAGAAGACGGCCTCCAAGAAGACGGCGCCGGCGAAGAAGACCACGGCGAGCACGACGCCGGCGAAGAAGGCGACCGCGAAGAAGACGACCGCGAAGAAGGCGACCGCGAAGAAGGCGACCGCCACGAAGGCGACCGCCACGAAGGCGCCTGCCAAGAAGGCGGCCGCGAAGAAGGCGCCCGCCAAGAAGGCGGCGGACTCCTGACCTCAGGCCAGGGCCAGCTCGGCGACGAGCGGGGCGGTGTGCTGACCGAGTCCCAGCTCCGCCGCTGCCCGCAGGCCCGCGAGGTCGTCGACGTCGTGGCGCAGGGACGGCAGCGCGCCCCGGAGCTCCAGTGCGCCGCCGACGAGGTGCGCGTGTGCCGAGCCGCTCCCGAACTGCGGGTCGAACTGGTCGTACGGGGCGGTGTACAGCGTGGTTCCCACCCCCTCGGCGTCCACGACGAACGAGGGTCCCCCGGGGACCAGGGAGGCCAGTGCGGCGTCGAGGTCCTCGGGCCGGAGAGCGGGCAGGTCGGCACAGAGCGCGACCGGTTGCAGCTCCGGCCACCGGCGACGCGCCTCCGCGGCCGCCTGGCACAAGGCGGAGTTCAGGTCGTTGGTGTCGCCGTCCGGCACCGCCGCGCAGCCCTGCGCCCGCAGCTCGGCGGAGAAGCGGGCGTCGTCGGTCGCGACCAGCACCGCCTCGACCGACCGGGCGGCGAGGCACGCCGCGACGGTGTCGAGTGCGAAGGCGGCTGCGAGGCGGCGCCGCTGCCCGTCACCCAGGTCCCCGAGCCGCGACTTGCCCCGCGCCGGCGGCTTGACCGGGACCACGGCGACGAACCGGCACGCCGGTCGCGGGAGGGTGGGCTCGGGGGACATCGTCACCATCCTCGCAGGCAGAGCCGGTGCGGGCGAGTAGCCTGCGGCTCGTGACCGTGCGGAGGCTGCAGCAGGGACGGGGATGGGCGTGGAGCCTCGCCGTCGCGATCGTCAAGCCCAGCCTGCTCGCCACCACGCGTCGGAACTGGATCGACGGTGAACGGATCCCCGTGACCGGTGGCTGCCTCATCGTGCTCAACCACCTCTCCCACGTCGACCCGTTGACCGCCGCCCACCTGGTCTACGACCACGGCCGGATCCCGCGGTACCTGGCGAAGTCGGGCCTGTTCCGGAACCCCGTGCTGGGGTTCTTCATGCGGGCCGCCGGCCAGATCCCCGTCGAGCGCCTCAGCGCCGGGGCAGCGGGCGCGTACGACGCGGCCGTCGCGGCCGTCCGTGCGGGGGAGTGCGTGGTGGTCTACCCGGAAGGCACGCTCACCCGTGACCCCGACCTGTGGCCGATGACGGGCAAGTCCGGCGCGGCCCGGATCGCGCTCGAGACCGGTTGCCCGGTGATCCCCGTGGGCCAGTGGGGCGCGCAACACCTCCTCCCGCCGTACGCCAAGAAGCCGGACCTGCGTCCTCGCAAGACCATCACCATGAAGGTCGGCGAGCCGGTCGACCTCGCGGACCTGCTGACCCGGCCACGCAGTCCGGAGGTGGTCCAGGAGGCGACCGACCGGATCATGGCGTCGATCACCGCACTGGTCGCGGAGGTGCGGGGCGAGGAACCGCCCGTCGAGCGGTTCGACCCCCGTCGGGCGGGTATCAAGCAGACCGGCAACCCGAACGCTCGTCGGGTGGCTCGCGAGCGGCGCGAACGGCGCCGCCGGCTCGGGAAGGACTCCGCATGAACCAGCAGTCCCACGGCAAGGTGGCCGTCTTCAGCGCCGGGTCGTGGGGGACGGCGTTCTCCATGGTGCTCGCCGACGCCGGCAACGACGTGGTCCTGTGGGCCCGGCGCCCCGAGGTCGCCGAGGCCATCAACGAGCGCCGGGAGAACACCGACTACCTGCCGGACATCGAGCTGCCGCCGTCGGTGTCGGCGACCGACGACGCCGAGAAGGCGCTCCACGGCGCCGACGTCGTCGTGCTCGCGACGCCGAGCCAGTCGCTGCGCGAGAACCTGACCGGCTGGGCGCCGTACGTCGAGCCGGGTGCGACGTTCGTGTCGCTGATGAAGGGCGTCGAGCTCGGCACGCTGGACCGGATGAGCGAGGTGATCGGTCAGGTGACGGGGGCCGGCCCGGAGCGGATCGCCGTGGTCAGCGGCCCGAACCTCGCCAAGGAGATCGCCCGACGCGAGCCCGCCGCCTCGGTGGTGGCGTGCGAGGACGAGGACGTCGCCCGGATGTTGCAGCAGCGCTGCCACACCGCGGCGTTCCGCCCCTACACCAGCGGGGACGTCCTCGGGTGCGAGCTCGGCGGCGCCTACAAGAACGTCGTCGCCCTCTCGGTGGGCATGGCGGTCGGCCTCGGCTTCGGTGACAACACCACCGCCTCGCTCATCACCCGCGGCCTCGCGGAGACCGCGCGGCTGGCGATGCGCCTGGGGGCCAACCCCCTGACGCTCATGGGCCTCGCCGGTCTCGGCGACCTGGTCGCCACCTGCTCCTCGCCCCTCTCGCGCAACCGGACGTTCGGTGAGCGGCTGGGGCAGGGGATGACGGTCGAGGAGATCTACGCCTCGACCAGCCAGGTGGCCGAGGGTGCGAAGTCGTGCTCGTCGCTGCTGGCCCTCGCCGAGCGCACCGGCGTCGACGCCCCGATCGCGGAGCACGTGGACGCGGTCGTCGCGGGCAGGATGACGGCGCCGCAGATGATGGAGTCGTTCATCAGCCGCGAGACCAAGGCCGAGACCGACTGACCAGCGGCGACCGAGGGACGAGGTCGCCGCGTGGGGTCAGTCGGGTCGAGCGAGCGACGCGACCGAGGAACGAGGTCGCGCGAGCGTGTCGAGACCGGTGAGGGGCGCGGGGCGGCGACCTGGGTCACGGGGTCTCGACGACGCTCGCTGGTGCTCGCTGCTCGACCACCGGAGCGGTCAGGTCAGGTCGTCGAGCGCCCGCCGGAGGTCGTCCCAGAGGTCGTCGACGTCCTCCACGCCGACCGAGAGCCGGACCAGCGCGTCGGGGATCGTGGCGGGCTCGGACTTCCAGCGGCGCCGGCGCTCGAAGGTCGACTCGACGCCGCCCAGCGAGGTGGCGTGCACCCAGAGCCTCGTCTTGCGGGTCAGCAGGTCCGCGGCCAGGGCGCCCTGGGCGAGCACGATGGCGACGATCCCGCCGAACCCGGGGTAGCGGACCTCGCCGACCGCCGGGTGCTCGGCCAGGCGGCGGGCGAGCTCCGCGGCGTTCGCCTGGGCCCGCTCGACGCGCAGGTGCAACGTGCGGAGCCCGCGGAGGGCGAGGTAGGCCTCGAAGGTGCCGGGCACCGCGCCCACCAGGTCGCGGCGCCCCTTGAGGACGGAGAAGAGCTCGTCGTCCCGGGTGACCACGGCGCCCATGAGCACGTCGCTGTGCCCGGCGAGGTACTTGGTCACCGAGTGCACCACCAGGTCGGCCCCGTGCTCGAGCGGCCGCTGGAGCAGGGGCGTGGCGAAGGTGTTGTCGACGACCGCGTACGCCCCGGCGTCGTGCGCGGCGGCGATGATCGTCGGCAGGTCGGCGACCTCGAGCGCGGGGTTGGTCGGGGACTCCAGCCACACGAGCGCGGCGCCCTTGCAGGCCTCGACCACGGCGGCGGTGTCGGTCACGTCGACGAGCTCGGTGCGCAGCCGACCGCGGGCCTCGAGGTCGGCCAGCTGCATGACCGTGCCGTTGTAGCAGTTACGCGGCGCGACCACCTTCGCGTCCTTGCCCACGAGGTCGAGCACGGTCGCCACGGCGGCGAGCCCGGAGGAGAAGGTCAGCGCCCGCCCGCCCTCCAGACCGCCGAGGGCGGCCTCGAACGCCGCCCAGGTCGGGTTGCCGTAGCGGCCGTACTCCCGGTCGCCACCGGCGACGAAGGTCGAGGCCGGGCTGATCGGTTCGTTCAGCGGCTGGTCGGGCTCGTGGGCCGGGCGGCCGAGGTGCACGGCGCGGGTCGCGGGGCGCAGGTCGGCCAGGTGGTCGGTCGAGTGGTCGGACAGGTGGTCGGGCGAGCCCTCGGTCATGGGGCCAGCCTAGATAGGTAGGTTGGTCCGGTGAGCCGCAAGCCCCGCGTCGCCGTCGTCTTCGGCGGACGCTCCAGCGAGCACGCGATCTCCTGCGTGACCGCCGGCAGCGTCCTGCAGGCCATCGACCGGGAGCAGTACGACGTCGTCCCGGTCGGCATCGCTCGGGACGGCCGGTGGGTGCTGGAGTCCGGCGATCCCGAGCGGCTCCGGATCCGTGCCGGTTCGGGTGCCGACAGGCTCCCCAGCGTCGACGGCGGGCGGGCGAGCGTGGCGCTCGCCCCCGACGCGACGAGCGCCGAGCTGGTGGTCACCGAGCCGGCGGCGCCGCCCCGCGCGCTCGGCGAGGTGGACGTGGTCTTCCCGCTGCTCCACGGCCCGTGGGGCGAGGACGGCACCATCCAGGGCCAGCTGGAGATGGCGGGCGTGCGCTACGTCGGGGCGGGTGTGCTCGCGTCCGCGGTGGCGATGGACAAGGCGTACATGAAGGTGGTGCTCGCGGCCGCCGGGCTCCCGGTGATGCCGAGCGTGACGGTGACCGCACGGGAGTGGTCGGCGGACGCCGCCGCCTGCCGGGAGCGCGCCGCGTCGCTGGGCTACCCGCTCTTCGTCAAGCCGGCCCGAGGGGGTTCCAGCATCGGGATCTCCAAGGTGCACGACGCCTCCGGGCTCGACAAGGCGGTGGAGGACGCGCTGGTGCACGACCCGAAGGTGCTGGTCGAGGTCTGCGCGACCGGCGCCCGCGAGATCGAGTGCGGCGTGCTGCAGGCCCTCGACGGGTCCACCGAGACCAGCGTGCCCGCCGAGATCCGGATCACCGGGGACCACGAGTTCTACGACTTCGACGCCAAGTACCTCCCCGAGGAGGCCACCGAGCTCGACGTCCCGGCGGTCCTGCCCGACGACGTCGAGAGGCAGCTGCGCGAGCTGTCGGCCCGGGCGTTCGAGGCCGTCGGCTGCGAGGGCCTGGCGCGGGTGGACTTCTTCGTGCTCCCGGACGGCTCGGTGGTCGTCAACGAGCTCAACACCATGCCGGGCTTCACGCCCCTGTCGATGTTCCCGCGGATGTGGGCAGCGAGCGGCCTGGACTACCCCGCGCTCGTCGACCGGCTGCTCCGGCTCGCCCTGGCCCGGGGGACGGGCCTGCGCTGAGCCGGAGCCTCAGATGTGCACGACCGGGCAGGTGAGGGTGCGGGTGATGCCCTCGAGGTTCTGCACCTTCGAGACCACCAGCTTGCCGAGCTCGTCGACGTTGCGCGCCTCGGCCCGGACGATCACGTCGTAGGGGCCCGTCACGTCCTCGGCGAGGGTGACGCCCTTGACCTGGGCGATCTCGCGCGCCACCTCGGCCGCCTTGCCGACGTCGGTCTGGATCAGGATGTACGCCTGGACGACCATCGTGGTGCTCTCCCTGCTGTGGCTGCGCTGCTCGGACGGGGGTTCGGCGGTCAACCTACCGCGCGATGACCGGCCGACGGCAGCCCGTCGGCTCCGGTGAGCGGTGCCGGGTCTGGTGGGATGGGGGCATGGCTGTCAGTCCCCCCTTCCCGCCCGGTGCCACCCTGGCCGACGTGGGTGAGTTCGGCCTGATCGCCGAGCTGACCCGGCTCTTCCCCCAGGGCGAGCACGTGCTCGTCGGGCCGGGTGACGACGCCGCGGTGCTGCGGGTCCGGACCGGCCACGTGGTGGTCTCCACCGACCTGATGGTCGAGGGCCGGCACTTCCGACGGGACTGGGCCTCGGCCGAGGACGTCGGTCACCGCGCGGCCGCCCAGAACCTCTCCGACATCAACGCCATGGGTGGGCGGGCCACCTCGCTCACCGTGGGCCTGGCGGCGCCGGCCGACGTCGAGGCGCAGTGGGCGCTCGACTTCGCCCGCGGGTTCGCCGACGAGTGCGCGCTCGTCGGCGCGAGCGTGGTGGGCGGTGACCTGACCCGCGCCGACCAGGTCGTCGTCGCGGTCACGGTCCTCGGCGCCTGCACGGTCTCCCCGGTCCTCCGGTCCGGCGCCGCGCCGGGCGACGTGCTGGCGCTGCACGGCCGCCAGGGCTGGGCCGCCGGGGGCCTGGCCGTGCTCGGTCGTGGCTTCCGCTCGCCCCGGGTCCTCGTCGAGGCCTACCGCCGGCCGGCACCGCCGTACGACGCCGGTCCGGCCGCCGCGGAGGCCGGCGCGACCGCGATGATCGACGTCTCCGACGGCCTGCTGGCGGAGACGGCGCACCTTGCCTCCGCCTCGGGGGTGGCGATCGACGTCCGGAGCGACTCCTTCGAGGTCCCCGAGCCGCTGCACGCGGTCGGCGCGGCGCTGGGGGCGGACCCGCTGGGCTTCGTGCTCAGCGGTGGCGACGACCACGCGCTGCTCGCAACCTTCCCGGCCGATGCCGTGCCTGGAGGGTGGACGGTGGTGGGGGAGGTGGCTTCCGGTGAGGGCGTGACGGTCGACGGTGCGCCGTACGAGGGCCCGGCCGGCTGGACCCACTTCTGAGGCCGGCCGGGCGCCCCGTCAGCGAGTGACCCGCGGCCTGCGGTCGGCGGCGAGGGTGAGCGGGGCGTAGCCACGCCGGGTGCCGGTCACGCGGACCGTCACGCGTTCCCCGGCGTGCACCGGGCGCAGGCGGAAGGTCCTGGAGCGGCCGGCGCGCACCACCTGGTCGCCGACGTACCACCGCACCCGGTGGCGGACCCCGGTCGGCTCCCAGTCGCCGATCCGGACCCGCAGCCGCCGGCCGACCTCCGCGACACCTCGCAGGACCGGCTCCTCGCCGGTGAGGCGGCCGCGGGCCACCCGCACCGGCGCCGAGGTCGCGCTGGCCGAGGGGGAGGAGCCGAGCGTGCCGGTGACGGTGACCGACAGGTGGCGGCCCGCGAGCCGGGCCGGCACCCGGTAGGTCCGCGCGGTCGCCCGCGGCAGCGGCCGTCGGCCGGCGTTCCACTGGTAGGTCAGCGTCGTCCCGGCCGGCCAGGTGCCGGGGTCGACGCTCACCGTGGAGCCCACCCGTGCGGCGCCCCGGACCGACGGGGTGCCGGGAGCCGGCGTGTCCGGCGTGTCCGGCGTGCCCGGGTCCGGCTCGCCGGGCTCGTCGGGCTTGCCGGGCTCGTCGGGCTTGCCGGGCTCGTCCGGCTTGCCGGGGCCACCGGGATTCCCGGCGCCCAGGGCCGTGAGCGTGCGCACCTCGGAGATGTCCGTACCGCCGTAGGGGTTCGTCGTCTGGACGTACCAGCCGTGGGTGCCCGGGCCGGGGTTCCAGCGGACGGTCCTGGTCGACCCCGACGGGACCTCCGGGAGCACGGCGATGTCACGGGTGGTCAGGACGTCGGCGCGGAAGGAGTCGGTCCGCAACGTCTTCGTCGTCGGCGCGATGCCGGCGTCGGCGTAGGAGATCTCGAACTCCTGGTGCTCCGGCTCGAGGGAGGGGTCCTCGGAGTCGAAGTCGTCCAGGGACGGCGAGTAGGTCCGCACGATGATCCGGCCGCCGGCGTTGTCGAAGTGCAGCAGCCGGAGGTAGCCCAGCCCGCCCTCGGGCAGGCCCTGGTAGTCGAAGAGCATCGAGTGCACGGTCCGCTCCGGCACGCCGTCACCGTCGTCGTCGAAGCGGTCCAGACGCGTGTAGGCGTCGTGGTAGTGCCCGGAGGAGACGGCGAAGACGTTCGGGTTGGTCGCCACCACCTCGTCCATGATCCGCTGCGGCACCGGGCCGAGACCTCCGGTCGTGAGCATGAACTCGTGGAGGTTGATCCACACCTTCCGCTCGGGGTGCGCACGGATCACCCGGTTCATCCAGGCGATCTGCTCGTCACCAGGGGCCCATCCCATGTACAGCATCAGGAAGTCGACCCCGCCCGCAGTGACCAGGTCGTAGTGGCCCCGGTTGTCCTGGTGCGACCCGCCGTACCAGGGGTTGTCGCGGTAGCGGTGCTCGCCGAACCAGCGCGAGTAGGCGCGGTAGTCGTTGTCGTGGCCACCGACGTCGTGGTTGCCGGCGAGCACGCCGTAGGGGAGCCCCGCCTCGTCGAGCATCCGGTACGCCGGGTCCGCGTTGAGCCACTGCCGCTCCTCGGTGGCGACGTTGACGATGTCGCCGGTGTGCAGCAGGTACTGCAGGTTGAGCTCGTCGCGCTGGTCCAGCAGGAACCGGTGGATGTTGAGCTGGTGCGGGTAGTAGTCGTCGGTCTCGTTGTAGTACTGCGTGTCGGACTCCCAGGCGAAGGTGAAGTCGTACTCCGAGCGCGGGGTGACCCCCTCGGCCGAGTAGGGCGCGGGGTCGCTCGTCCGGGTCGACCGGTCGGCGCCGGCGAAGCCCTCCGAGTGCTGGACGAGCACGCTCATGACGCCCTCGGAGGTGTGTCCGGCCGTCGGCACCAGCTCCTCGAAGGTGAACGGCCCCTCGTCGTCGGTCACCGTGCGCGCAACCTCCTCCCAGGCGCCGGTGGAGGCGTCGCGGACGTACATCAGCACCTTGGCGCCGGCGTTGGCCGAGCCGGTCCAGGTGAGCCGGGCGGTCGCGTCCGCGCCGGCATCCGCGGGCACGGCCACCGTGAACAGCTGGTAGGGGAAGGCGGTATCCGAGGAGACCTCGTGCTGGATGCCGTCGGCGCCGACGACCTGCTCGAGCTCCTCGGCGGAGAGCACCACCTTGTCGCTGCGGTCGGCACCTCGCGCGACCCGCGTGCTCCCGGAGTACGCCGCGACCTCGGCGTCGGTGGGGACGTAGGCCCGCCCCTCGCGGAAGCGCATGGTCAGCAGGTCGCCCTCGGGCGACCCGGCGGTCGCGCTGAGGCGGACGCCACCCGGCGTCACGGTCGCCCCGTCCTCGGGGCTCAGCAGCGTCGTGACCGGCTGCTCGTCCGCGGTGGTGAAGGTGACCGTCCGGGTCGCCGCGTTGCCCACCCGGTCGCGGGCGGTGAGGACGAGCTCGTGCTCACCCGGGGGCAGGCTGAGCGAGCTGGTGTCGTGCGGCAGCGTGACGGGGCTGCCGTCCAGCGATGCGGTGACGCCCTGGTCGCCGATGCCGGCGCCCGTGTCGTGGGCCTCGGCGTCGAGCGTGAAGTCCCCGCGGTAGTGGCCGCCGTCGTCGACCGAGGGATCGAGCACCGGTGCGGTGTTGTCGACGTTCACGGTGCGGGTCACGGTCGCCGTACCGGCGGTCGCGGTGACCTGGTGCGGTCCGTCGGCGACCGTCGTGGTGTCCCACACCGTGGCGATCGAGTCGAAGGCGTCGTCGGGCACCGCGAAGGTCGCGGTGAAGTAGACCTGGCCGGCGTCGTCGAAGCCGATCCTCGTCGTGGGGTCCGGGCAGGGCCGGGTGCCCTCGGGCTCGGACTCGCCCCCGCCGGCGCACACCACCGGCCGCAGCACGCGCCCGTCCGGCAGGGCCAGCCGCAGGTTGAGCGCCGAGAAGTTGTCGTTGTTCTCGTTCGGGTCGGGCTCGGGCCACGCCTTGGTGCCGGCGTAGATGCCGACCGTCAGCGTCTCGCCCTTCACCACCCGCTCGACCGGGATGGGCGCGGTGACGGTCTCGACCCGCTCGTAGAACCCCTCGTCGAAGACGGTGAGGACGTCCTCGCCGATCCGGACGCCGTTGCGGAAGAACGCGTCGGTGCTGGTCGCCTCGAAGGCGAACACCGGCGGCGCCTCGAGCGCCGGCACCGGTGCCGGCGCCGGACGGCCGTCGATGGTGAGAGCGAGCGCGGCGGGGTCGCCGGCCGACGTCGCGGCCAACCGGGTGGGTCCACCGACGAACTCACCCTCGGTCACGTTGAGCCGGACGGGTTGCTCCTCCTGCTCGCCGAGGTCGACCCGCACCGGTCCGAGCGTGCTCGTCCGGGCGCCGTCGCTGGCCGTGACGGTGTACTCCACCCAGCGCTTCCCGTACAGGTCGACCGCCGGCACGGTGTAGGCGTACCGGTCGGGTGCACCGAACTGCAGGTGCCGGCTGGCGGGACCGTCGACGTCGGTCTCGAGGGTCAAGGTGACGGTCCGGACCAGGGCGTCGTCGGTCACCTGGAAGTCGAGGGTGAGGTCGTCGGTGTCGGGGGTCTCGGTGCCCTCGGTGAGGTCGACGATGCGCGGCGGCGTCGTGTCCGCGGGCGTGGCGACGAGCCCGGCCGGCACCTGTGCCGGATCGGTGTAGCCGGGGGTGGCTCGCCCCGGGCCCAGCTTGGTCTGCCGGGTGCCGGACTCCCACCGGTACTGGAGGGGCTGGTCGGCGATCGTCTCGGCGTTGTCGTGGTAGTAGGCCCGGCTCACGTCGTAGCCGGTGTTGGTCATCACCTGGAGGCCGCGCAGGCCGCCGTTGGCCATGCCGGGGGTGTGCACCTCGACGAGGTCGACCCCGGCGGTGAGCCGGGAGCCGAAGTGCGCGTTGAAGTCCTCGGCCGTCAGGGCGTTGTTGCGGCCGTTCTTGACCCAGAGCACCAGCGTGCGGCCCGGCGCGATCACCGGGTCCGCCGGGGTGGCCGGCCACAGGGCGCTGTTGGTGGTCACCTCGCCGGCGTCGATGTAGAGGTAGTTGAGGGTGAAGTCGCTGAAGTCCACCGGCGCGTCGGAGGCGTTGTAGACCTCGACGAACTCGTAGCCGTCGGCGCCACCGACGTTGGTGGTGTCGGGCGCGACCTCGGTGACCTGCAGGATCGGCGCGTCGAGCGCAGGGTCGGTCGCCGGCGGGGCGCCCTGGTCCGGGACGGACGGCCCGGTGGGAGTGTCGGTGGGCGTCTCGGTGGGCGTCTCGGTGGGCGTGTCGGTCGGGGAGGGCTCGGCGTCGGGGCGTGCCAGCTGCTCGGGCGCGACGGTGCCGGGCGTGGGCGCCTGCTGGGTGCCGTGCACCGGCTGCTGGGTGTCGCCCGCGGCGGGAAGGCCGTAGGTGACCGTCTTGTCGGTCGCCACGTCCGTGCTGGTCCAGGTGATCCGCGAGACCTCGTCGCCGCCGACCGTGAGGTACATCGAGGTGCCGCCGTTGTTCAGGCCGTCCTGGCCGGTGAGGTGCGCCAGCTGGTAGTCGCCGGTGACGCCGAGGGCGGCGTAGTGAGCCCGGAACTGCTCGTCGGTGAGGCGGGCGTCGGTGCCCCCGTCCGCCGAGGCGTCGCGGTAGCCGCTGTGCCGGGCCCAGAGCACGAGCGTGCCGTGCGCCGGGACGGTGGTGCCGGGCTCGTAGGTCAGCTGCTTGGGATTGGAACCGCTCAGGTAGACGACGGACACGCCGGCCTCGGTGAGGTCGACCGGTGCGTCGGTCGGGTTGTGCAGCTCGACGAACTCCCAGGCGTCCTTGGAGCTGCCGTCGGAGATGGGCATGTTCGCGGAGTTGACGTTGACCTCCGTGATGAGCAGTGCCGGAGGGGCAGTCGGAGCGTCCGGTGCCGGCTCGGCCGTGGGCGTCTCGGTCGGGGTCTCGGTCGGCGTCTCGGTCGGCGTCTCGGTCGGGGTCCCGGTCGGCGTCCCGGTCGGCGTCTCGGTCGGGGTCCCGGTCGGCGTCCCGGTCGGCGTCGGGGTCTCGGTCGGGGTGGTCGGCTCCGGTGCGGGCGCGGTCGCGCCAGGGGTCAGCTGCGCGGGGGCGACCTCGCCGGGCGAAGGAGCGGCCTGCGCCTCGTACAGGCTCGCGTCGACCGATCCCGGGGCCGGCACGGCGTACTGGGCGGTGGTGCCCATGGTCTGGTCGGTGCCGGGCACGTAGGTGGCACGGCTGACGGGCTCGCCGTCCAGGCTGATCGACAGCGTGCGCGGGGTCGCGCCGCCGTTCGCCATGCCGGCCTGGCCGGTCACGTGGACGACGGGCAGGTCCGCCGGAGCGCCGTGGTGGGCGCGGAAGTCCGCGTCGGTGAAGAGGAGGGCGTTGGGGCTGCCGCTGCTCCACCCGTCCGCGGTCCCCGCCTGGTAGCGGAGCCAGAGCACCGTCGAGCCGTGAGCGGGCACGACCGCGGACCCGGCCGAGGTGTCGGCGATGCGCAGCGTCGCCTGCTGGTAGGTCAGCGTGAAGCCGTCGGCGAGGAGGTCGATCGGTGCGTCGGTGGTGTTGGTGAGCTCGAGGTACTCGAAGTTGTCCTGCCGGCTCAGGTGCCCGTCGACCTCGTGCTCCCCGGTGTCGGGGGCGATCTCGGAGACGAACAGCGGTGGCGGCGCCGGCTCGTCGGCCGCGGCTGCGGGCACACCGGTCGCGGCGAGCCCGCCCGCGGTCAGCGTGGCGGCGAGGACGCCGGTGAGGAGGGTGGTCAACGGACGGCTGAGGGCGCGGTCCGGCAGGGGAGGGAGCATGGGGGATTCGCCTTCGTCTGGGGGATCGCGCCGAAACCTGGCAGCGCGACGTGGAAGACGGGCGAATCGCTGGTGGACGGGACGTGACCGGTGTGCGACCGGTGGTCAGCCGCCCCCGAGGACGACGACGGCCGCCGCCCCGGAGGGCGACGGCCGTCGTGGATCCTTCACACGGGCTCGGTCAGCGCGAGACCTTGCCCGCCTTCAGGCAGCCGGTGCAGACGTTGAGCCGCTTCGGCGTGCCGTTGACGGTCGCGCGGACGCGCTGGATGTTGGGGTCGAAGCGGCGCTTCGTGATCTTGCGCGACCACGGCCGGTTGTTGCCGAAGCCAGGCTTCTTGGCGCAGATGTCGCAGACGGCAGCCACCGTGAACTCCTGTTGATCGAAGACGTGTGAGAGGCCCGGCGAGCGGGCAACCGGACGAGAATATCCGATCCACGGCCCCACCCCGAAATCGAGGTCGTAGGCAATACCCTGTCCCCTCATCATCCCCCACCACCCCCGGTCGGACGGAGTCGACGTCGATGGAAGTGCCTCGCGGCGGAGCGATCTCGCTCGCGGTCGTGCTGCGGTTCCTCGACATCGCGGTCGACGCCCTCGCCGAGGCGCGGGAAGAGGTGGACGCGCTCAACGTCTACCCGGTGCCCGACGGCGACACGGGGACGAACATGTGGCTCACCGTCTCCGCCGCGCGCGAGGCCGTGCGCGACGCCGTGCGGGGGTCGACCGAGGACGGGGCGCACGGAGACCCGGCCGCCGCCCTCGGCGCGTTGGCGCGCGGGGCGCTCCTCGGGGCGCGGGGCAACTCGGGCGTCATCTTCAGCGAGATGCTGGGCGCCATCGCACGGAGGATCGCGGCGGGATCCCCCGAGGAGCGGAACGCCGTGGTGATGGCCGAGGCGTTGCGGCAGGCCAGCGACGCGGCGTACGCCGCCGTCGGCAAGCCGGTCGAGGGCACCATGCTCACCGTCGGCCGCGCCGCCGCCGAGGCGGCCCAGGTGCGGGCAGCGCAGGAGGGCAGCCGCGCCCGCGACGTCTTCGCCGCCGCGGCGCACGCCGCACGGGAGGCGCTCGCGCGCACGCCCGAGCAGCTCGCGGTGCTGAGGGACGCCGGCGTGGTGGACGCCGGCGGTCGCGGGCTCAGCGTCGTGCTCGACGCCGCGGAGACCGTGCTCACCGGGCGCCGGCCGGTCCCGGTGACGGAGCCGCTGGGCAGCCACCACATCCCGCAGCCCGTGGTGGCGACGAGCCATGACCTGACACCGGACGGCCCCTCCTACGAGGTGATGTACCTGCTCGAGGCGGGCGACGACCGGATTCCCGCCCTCCGCGCGGCGCTCGGCGGGCTGGGTGACTCCCTGGTCGTCGTCGGCGGCGAGGGGCTGTGGAACGTCCACGTCCACGTGGACGACGTGGGCGCGGCGATCGAGGCCGGCATCGAGGCCGGCCGGCCGCACCGGGTCCGGGTCACCCACTTCGCCGACCAGCGTGCCGAGCCACGACGCCGGCCGGCGGCCCGTACGGGGCGCAAGGTGGTCGCGGTGGCGGCGGGGCCCGGTCTCTCCCGCCTCTTCGGCGAGGCCGGCGCGGTGGTGGTCGAGGGCGGCCCGGGACGCCGCCCGAGCATCGGAGAGGTGCTCGAGGCGATCGTCTCCTGCGGGGCGTGCGAGGTCGTCGTCCTGCCGAACGACCGCGACTCGATCCGGGTCGCCCAGGTCGCGGCGACGACCGCCGAGTCCGACGACCCCGACGGCACCCTTCGCGTGGCGGTCATCCCGACGCCCGCGCAGGTGTCCGGCCTGGCGGCGCTCGCCGTCCACGAGCCCGGCCGTGCCTTCGACCAGGACGTGCTGGAGATGACGGCGACGGCGCGCCACGCGCGCCAGGGCGCGGTGACCGTCGCCGCCCGGCAGGCCATGACGATGGCCGGTCCCTGCGAGCCGGGTGACGTGCTCGGCGTGGTCGCCGGCGACTTCGTCGTCGTCGGCGAGGACCTCCCGGGGGTCGCCACCGCCGTGCTCGACCGGCTGCTCGGCGGCGGCGGAGAGATGGTGACCCTCGTGGCGGGCGCCGAGGACGCCGACGGTGCGCTCGCCGCGCACTGCGCGGCCTGGCTGGAGCGGCACCACCCGGCGGTCGACGTGGTGGTCTACCACGGCGGCCAGGAGCGCTACCCGTTGCTGGTCGGCGTGGAGTGATCACGCTCGAGACCCCGGTCGCCGCCGTGCTCGGCGACCGCAAGGGGAAGCGCGAGAAGATCGAGGCCGGGCTCGGCATCCACACGGTCGGTGACCTGCTGCGCCACTTCCCCCGGCGCTACGTCGAGACCAAGGAGCTCACCCGGGTCGACGAGCTGGAGCAGGGCCAGGTGCTCACGGTGGTCGGGCAGGTCGCGTCGTCGAAGGTCCGCACCTACCAGGACCGCCGGACCCGACGGACGGCGTACCGCCTCGACGTCGTCGTCGCCACCGACGGCCCTCGGCTGCGGATGACGTTCTTCGCCAAGAACGCCCGCGTGGCCGGGTGGAACGAGCGCCGGCTGCCGGCCGGGCGCCGCGGCCTCTTCGTCGGGCAGGTCAGCACGTTCCAGGGGGAGTGGCAGCTGACCAACCCGCAGATGGTGTTGTTCGGGGAGGGACCGGGCGCGGACGACGGCGAGGGCCGCGACCCGGAGGCGGAGCTGGACGCGCTCGGTGCGCTCTACCCGATCTACCCGCAGACCAAGGGCGTGGAGTCGTGGGACCTGCAGCGGGCGATCACGTTCACCCGCAGCGTGCTCGACGAGATGCCGGAGCTCCTCCCCGCGCCGGTGCGCGAGGAGCACGGCCTGGTCCCGGCGCGCCTGGCCCTGGACTGGATCCACGCGCCCGACGACTGGCAGCAGGTCGGGGCGGCCCAGAAGCGCTACCGGTTCGAGGAGGCCCTCGTCACCCAGCTCGTGCTCGGCCGTCGCCGCCGCTCGCTCCAGGAGCGCGGCGCGCGTCCGCGCACCGGCGGCGCCGGCGGCCTGCTCGCGGCCTTCGATGCCCGGCTGCCGTTCGAGCTCACCGCCGGCCAGCGGGCGGTCGGCACCGAGATCGAGCAGGACCTCGCCCAGTCGCACCCGATGAACCGCCTGCTCCAGGGCGAGGTGGGCTCGGGGAAGACCCTCGTGGCCCTGCGCGCGATGCTGCACGTCGTCGACTCCGGTGGCCAGGCGGCGCTGCTGGCGCCGACCGAGGTCCTCGCCCAGCAGCACCACCGCTCGATCACGGCGATGCTGGGAGACCTCGCGGCCGGCGGGATGCTCGGCGGCGCACCCGAGGCGACCGCCGTGGAGCTGCTCACGGGGTCGATGACCAAGGGGCAGCGCACCGAGCCGCTGCTGCGCATCGCGTCGGGTGAGGCGGGCATCGTCATCGGCACCCACGCCCTGCTCGAGGAGCACGTCTCCTTCTTCGACCTCGGGCTGGTCGTCGTGGACGAGCAGCACCGCTTCGGGGTCGAGCAGCGGGCCGCGCTCACCGACAAGGCCGCCACACCCCCGCACGTGCTCGTGATGACGGCGACGCCCATCCCGCGCACCGTCGCGATGACCGTCTTCGGCGACCTCGAGACGTCGACGCTCTCGGAGCTGCCGGCCGGGCGGGCGCCCATCCAGACCAACGTCGTCCCGCTCGCCGACCGCCCCGGGTGGATGCCGCGGGTCTGGCAACGGGTGCGGGAGGAGGTCGAGAAGGGCCACCAGGCCTACGTCGTCTGCCCCCGGATCGCCGGGGACGAGCCCGAGCAGGGCGCCGGCGACCCGGGCGGCGCCGACGAGGGCGCCTCCGCGGGGCGCACGGGCCCACCGCTGGCGGCGGTGGAGGAGGTGGTCGCGGACCTCGCCGACGGGCCGCTCACGGGGCTGCGGGTCGCGCCGCTCCACGGCCGGATGCCGGCCGAGGAGAAGGAGCGCACGATGCGCGCCTTCGCGGCCGGCGAGGTGGACGTCCTGGTCTCGACCACGGTGATCGAGGTCGGTGTGGACGTGGCGAACGCGACCACGATGGTCCTGCTCGACGCCGAGCGGTTCGGCGTCTCCCAGCTCCACCAGCTCCGGGGGCGGGTCGGCCGCGGTGGCCTCCCCGGCCTGTGCCTGCTGGTCTCCCGGGCAGAGGCCGGCAGCCCGGCGCGCGACCGGCTCGACGCGGTCGCCGCCACCACCGACGGCTTCGAGCTCAGCCGGGTGGACCTGGAGCAGCGGCGGGAGGGCGACGTCCTCGGCAAGAGCCAGTCCGGGTTCCGCTCGAGCCTGCAGAGCCTCCGCGTCCTCCGCGACGAGGCGACCATCGTGGCCGCCCGCAAGGCGGCGGAGGACCTCCTCGACCGCGACCCGGAGCTGGCCACGGCGCCGCTGCTGGCCCAGGAGGTCGTCGCCATGGAGCAGTCGGTGCTGGCCGAGTACGTGGACAAGTCATGACCCGGATCATCGGTGGCTCCGCGGGTGGGCGCCGGATCGCGACGCCGCGCGGCTCGAGCACCCGGCCGACGAGCGACCGGGTGCGCGAGGCGCTGTTCTCCGCGGTGGAGTCCTGGTGCGGCTCCCTGCACGGCCTGCGCTTCCTCGACCTGTACGCCGGCTCGGGAGCCGTCGGGCTCGAGGCGTGGTCGCGCGGGGCGGGTGTGGTGACGCTCGTCGAGCACGACCGGCGCACGGCCGCGCTCATCTCGAGCAACGCGCGCACCCTCGGCTTCCCGCGCGCCAACGTCGTCGCCGCGCCGGTCGCGGCCGCCCTGCGGACACCTCCGGCAGCGCCGTACGACGTGGTGTTCAGCGACCCGCCCTACCCGTTGGAGGAGGTGGCGCTGGCGGGCGACCTCGACGCCCTCGTCGCCCACGGTTGGCTGGTGCCCGACGCGCTCGTGGTCGTCGAGCGCTCGGCGCGGAGCCCGGAGCCGACCTGGCCGGAGGGGATCGAGCGGACGCGTGAGCGTCGGTACGGCGAGACGACCCTCTGGTACGGTCGCGCCGCCCAGCCCAGCCCGCCCACCGAGGACTAGAGGGAGGCGACCCCGTGCGCCGAGCCGTCTGCCCGGGATCCTTCGACCCGGTGACCAACGGGCACCTCGACATCGTCCAGCGGGCGGCCAGCCTGTTCGACGAGGTCGTCGTCGCCGTCGGTGTCAACAAGTCGAAGAACCGGCTCTTCGAGGCCGAGGAGCGGATCGCCATGCTCGAGGAGGCGTGCGCGGAGTGGAGCAACGTGCGCGTCGACGGCTTCACCGGCCTGCTCACCACCTACTGCGTGGAGAACGGCGTGCACGCCATCGTCAAGGGGCTGCGCGCGGTCAGCGACTTCGACTACGAGCTGCAGATGGCCCAGATGAACTCCTCGCTGACCGACGTCGAGACGGTCTTCGTGCCGACCAGCCCCGCGTGGTCGTTCCTCGCCAGCAGCCTCGTCAAGGAGGTCGCGACGTTCGGCGGTGACGTCTCCGGGCTCGTGCCGCCCTTCGTGCTCGAGCGGCTCACCGCCCGCCTGGCCGAGCGGCGCGCGACCGGTGGCTGAATGTCCGGATGACCTGCGTTTTGGCGGGGGGTCGTGCCGCCGGTTACGATCCTCGCTGATCTGTTCGTCTCCGGACCCGGAAGTGATCTCCTGACCAGCCTGGACCCGAGAGCGCCGCTCGTGCTCGACACCCGCGAGCTCGGCCGCCGCCCGGGGTCCCAGCGACAGGTGACACGGACGGTGCCGGCGCCGGCGGATCTGGGCATCGAAGTCCTCCGTGTCCCCGAGGGTGCGCCGGTCGAGCTGGACCTGCGCCTCGAGGCGGTCATGGAGGGTGTCCTGGTCACGGGCACGGCGAGAGCCGGGCTCGAGGGCGAGTGCGCACGGTGCCTGGAGGCGATCGAGGACGACACCGAGGTCACCTTCCAGGAGCTGTACGTCTACGACGACCCTGCGCACCGGGGCTCCGAGGAGGACGACGACGTCAGCATGCTCGAGGACGACCTGCTCGACCTCGAGCCGCTGCTGCGGGACGCGGTGGTGCTCGCACTGCCGTTCCAGCCCTTGTGCGAGGACGACTGTCCTGGCCTGTGCACCGAGTGCGGTGCGCGACTGGCCGAGGACCCCGACCACACGCACGAGGCGCCGGTCGACCCGCGGTGGGCCGGGCTGGCGGCCCTGCAAGACGCGGGGCAGGACCCCGACACCACCCAGCAGGACTGAAGTCAGGAACGGCCGGCACCACCGGTCCAGAACGAGGAGAAGACAGTGGCAGTCCCGAAGCGGAAGATGTCGCGCAGCAACACCCGGCACCGCCGGTCGGCCTGGAAGGCCGTCGCGCCGACCCTGGTGACCTGCGCGAACCCCGCCTGTGGTGCCAAGCACCTCCCGCACCGGGCGTGCGGCGAGTGCGGTCAGTACGGCGCCCGCGCCGACCGTCGTCAGGTCATCTGAGCCGACCGGTCCGCTGACCAACTACAGGGAGCTGCGTGCGGCGCTCGGGGACCCGGAGCTGGACCCCGAGCTGCTCGAACGCGCGCTCACGCACCGTTCCTACGCGTACGAGAACGGCGGCCTGCCGACCAACGAGCGCCTGGAGTTCCTGGGCGACTCGGTGCTCGGCGTCGTCGTGACCGAGACGCTGTACCTCACCCACCCCGACCTCTCCGAGGGTCGGCTGGCCAAGCTCCGCGCCGCGGTCGTCAACGCCCGCGCGCTGGCCGAGGTGGGCAGGGGCATCGGCCTCGGCGACCACGTGAAGCTGGGGCGTGGCGAGGAGTCGACGGGCGGCCGGAACAAGGCCTCCATCCTCTCCGACACCGTCGAGGCCGTCATCGGCGCCGTCCACCTCTCCGCCGGCGGCTTCGCCACCTCGGCGGAGGTCGTCCACCGGCTCTTCGACCCCCTCATCGAGGCGGCGTCGGCGATGGGTGCCGGGCTGGACTGGAAGACCTCGCTCCAGGAGCTCGCCGCCGAGCACGGTCTCGGCGTGCCCGAGTACGTCATCGAGGACGAGGGGCCCGACCACCAGAAGACCTTCACCGCCCAGGTCCGGGTCGGCGACACGCTCTACGGCAACGGGGTCGGCCGGTCGAAGAAGGAGGCCGAGCAGGCCGCCGCGGAGACGGCGTACGGCGAGATCGGTGACGCGGTCGGGGTCGCCGACCCCACCGGCAGCGCCGAGGCCTCCGCCGCGCACGCGGCCACGGACGCCGCGGTGGACGCCGCTCGCCGCTCGAGCTGACCGGCGCGACGGACCAGTCCCGTGCCCGAGCTCCCCGAGGTCGAGGTCGTCCGCGCCGGCCTCGAGCGCCACGTGCTCGGCGCGACCATCACGCGCGTGGAGGTGCTCCACCCGCGGCCGGTGCGCCGCGACCCCCGTGGGCCGGAGGGCTTCGCGCAGGCGCTGGTCGGGCGCCGGATCGTCGGGGCCCGCCGCCGGGGCAAGTACCTCTGGCTGCCGTTCGCCGACGGTGACGCCCTCATGGCCCACCTGGGCATGAGCGGCCAGCTGCTCGTGCAGCCCTCCGACGCCCCGGCCGAGCGTCACCTGCGCGTCCGACTGGTCCTGGAGGGCGCGGACGAGGACAAGGAGCTGCGCTTCGTGGACCAGCGGATGTTCGGCGGCCTCTCCGTCTCCGCCGGTGGCGCGGACCTGCCGCCGGAGATCGCGCACATCGCCCGCGACCCGCTCGACCCGGCCTTCGACGAGGACGACGTCGTGCGGCGGGTGCGCCGCCGCTCCTCGGGCGTCAAGCGGCTGCTGCTGGACCAGAACCTGGTGTCGGGGGTCGGGAACATCTACGCCGACGAGGCCCTGTGGCGCGCGCGGATCCACGGTGAGCGGCCGGGGGACCGGCTCAGCGCGGCGCAGGTCCGCGCGCTGCTCGGCCATGCCCGCGACGTGATGAGGGACGCGCTCGCCGAGGGCGGCACGTCGTTCGACGCGCTCTACGTCAACGTCAACGGCGAGTCGGGCTACTTCGACCGGTCGCTGCACGCCTACGGCCGCGAGGAGGAGCCGTGCGACCGGTGCGGGACGCCGATCCGGCGGGTGCCGTTCATGAACCGCTCCTCCTACTTCTGCCCGGCCTGCCAGCCCCCGCCGCGGCGTCGGCGCGCTCGCCCGGTCGGTGCGCCGCCCGTGGTGCCGGTGCCCGAGTGAGCGCCGGATTGACCGCAGGTCGGTCTGGTGCGACTCTTGAAGACGGCTCCGCCGTGTGGCGGGAGCCCTCACCCACCGTGGTGTCCCCGACCCTCCACCCTCGAAGGAACCGTCATGGCCAAGGCGCTGATCGGCTACCTGGACAGCGACCTGCGTGACCCCCGACTGGCGGCCGACAACGCCCGCCTGCGCGCGCGGGTCCGCGAGCTCGAGGCGCTGGTCCTGCGCCTGAGCGAGGAGAACGACCGGCTCGTCGCCGCCCAGGCGGCCGACATCCTGGACCGCGAGTCGGCCCTGCAGGAGATGCAGCCCGCCTGACCCCCGGCTGTGGGGCTCCCCGGCAGGTAGTCTGAGCCACCGCCGCTGTGAGGGAGCCTCGAGTTGTACCTGAAGAGCCTGACCCTGAAGGGGTTCAAGTCCTTCGCGTCCTCGACGACGCTCCAGCTCGAGCCGGGCATCACCTGCATCGTCGGCCCGAACGGATCCGGCAAGTCCAACGTCGTCGACGCCCTCGCCTGGGTCATGGGCGAGGCGAGCGCCAAGTCGCTGCGCGGCGGCAAGATGGACGACGTCATCTTCGCCGGCACGTCGGGGCGGCCGCCGCTCGGCCGTGCCGAGGTGGTCCTCACCATCGACAACTCCGACGGCGCGCTGCCGATCGAGTACGCCGAGGTGACGATCAGCCGCACGATGTTCCGCTCCGGCGGCTCCGAGTACGCCATCAACGGCAGCACCTGCCGACTGCTCGACGTGCAGGAGCTGCTGTCGGACTCCGGCATCGGCCGTGAGATGCACGTCATCGTCGGTCAGGGTCAGCTCGACCAGATCCTGCACGCGACGCCGGAGGACAGGCGAGGCTTCATCGAGGAGGCCGCCGGGGTCCTCAAGCACCGCAAGCGCAAGGAGAAGGCGCTGCGCAAGCTCGACTCCACCGAGGGCAACCTGACCCGGCTCAACGACCTGCTCACCGAGATCCGGCGCCAGCTCAAGCCGCTCGGCCGGCAGGCCGAGGTGGCGCGCAAGGCGCAGACCGTGCAGGCCGACGTGCGCGACGCCCGCGCCCGCCTCCTCGCCGACGACCTGGTCACCGCGCGCACCGCGCTGGAGCAGGAGCTGGCCGACGAGACGCTGCTGGTGCAGCGCCGCGAGCAGGTCGAGGCGGCGATCGCGGGGACCCGGGAGGCCGAGGCGGCGCTGGAGGCAGCGCTCCGCGAGGACCTGCCCGCCCTCGCCGCGGCGCAGGAGACCTGGTTCGCGCTCTCCGGGCTGCGCGAGCGGCTGCGGGGCACCCAGTCGCTGGCGGCCGAACGGCGGCGCAACGCCGCGGGCACCGTCGAGACCGAGCACCGGGGTGGCCGCGACCCCGAGGAGCTCGAGGCGGAGGCCGAGCGGATGCGCGAGAACGAGCAGCGCGCGGCGGCCGAGGTCGACGAGCGCCGGGCCGTCCTGGACGAGGCCGTCGCTGCGCGACGCGCTGCCGAGGACGCCGCTGCGGAGGAGGAGCGCCGCGGGGCGGGCCTGCAGCGCGCCGCCGCCGACCGCCGCGAGGGCCTGGCCCGTCTGCACGGCCAGGTCAACGCGCTGCGGTCACGGGCGGGTGCGGCCGACGAGGAGGTCGGCCGGCTCAGCGCCGCACGCGAGGAGGCGCTCGCCCGCGCGGAGCGGGCACAGCGCGACTTCACCGCCCTGGAGACGAAGGTCGCCGGGCTCGACGCCGGCGAGGAGGGCCTCGACGCGGAGCACGAGGCCGCGACCTCGGCCTTGGACGACGTGGAGGAGCGGCTGCTCAAGGTGCGCGAGGCCGCGCAGCAGGCGGATCGTGACCGGTCCGCCCTCGCGGCCCGGAAGGATGCGCTCGAGCTGGGCCTGGACCGCAAGGACGGCGCGGCCGCGCTGCTGGCCGCGTCGGACGCCGTCGCGGGGATGCTCGGTTCGGTGGCCGCGCTGCTCTCGGTGCGCACCGGCTACGAGGCCGCCGTGGCCGCAGCCCTCGGCCAGGCCGCCGACGCGGTCGCGGTGAGCGACCCGGACGCCGCCGTGACGGCGATCGCCCACCTCAAGGGCGAGGACCTCGGGCGGGCCGGGCTGCTGCTCGGGGCGGCGGACGCCGCCGGTGGTGGAGCCGGGAGCGCGGAGTGGCCCGGTCTGCCCGGCCACGCGGCGTACGCGGTGGACGTGGTGGAGTGCCCCGAGGAGCTGCGACCGGCGCTGGTGCGGCTGCTGCACAAGGTGGCCGTCGTCGACGACCTCGACACTGCTCGGGACCTGGTGCGCCGGTTCGCCGACGTCACGGCCGTGACCCGCGACGGCGACGTGCTGGGGGTGCACTACGCCGCCGGCGGGTCCTCGAGCAGGCCCAGCCTGATCGAGGTGCAGGCCGCGGTCGACGAGGCGGCGGCACAGCTGGCGGAGGTGACGGCCTCCGCGGAGCGTTGCTCCTTCGAGATCTCCCGGCTCGAGGCCGAGCGCCACGAGGCGCAGAAGCGCGTGGACGTCGCCATGGCCAAGCTCCACGAGTCCGACGCCACCCTGGCCGCCGTGGCCGAGGAGCTGGGTCAGCACGGCTCGCTGGCCCGGGCCGCCCGCGGTGAGGCGGACCGCCTCGCGGAGGCGATCACCAAGGCCGAGCAGGCACGTGAGCAGGCGGTCTCGGGGCTCGCGGAGCTGGAGGCCCGGCTGGCGAACGCCGAGGAGGCGCCCGAGGAGGAGCCCGACACCGGGGAGCGCGAGCGCCTGCTGGTCCTCGCGCGGGAGGCGCGTCAGGCGGAGACCGATGCCCGGCTGGCCCTCCGCACCTCCGAGGAGCGCGCCCGGGCGATGCACGGCCGCGCCGACGGCCTGGTGCGGGCCGCGCGTGCGGAGCGGGAGGCGCGGGCCAAGGCCGCCGAGCGCCGTGAGCGCCTGATGCGCGAGGCACGGGCGGCGGAGGCCGTCGGGACGGCCGTCGGGGAGGTCCTCGCCCGGCTCGAGGTCTCCGTGCAGCGCGCCGCCGACGCCCGCGCCGCCGTCGAGCAGGCGCGCGCGGGGCGGGAGAACGAGCTGCGGGAGGTCCGGGTCCGGCTCCGTGACCTGGCTCGCGAGCACGACGAGCTGGTCAGCTCGGTGCACCGCGACGAGATGGCCCGGGCGCAGCAGCGGATGCGGATCGAGCAGCTCGAGGAGCGGGCGCTGGAGGAGCTCGGGCTCGCGGCCGAGGCACTGGTGGCCGAGTACGGGCCCGACCAGCCGGTGCCGGTGGCCCCGGCGCCCGACGCCGCCGAGGACGACCCGGCGCCGGAGCCGGTGCCCTTCGTCCGGGAGGAGCAGCAGAAGCGGCTGCGCGCGGCCGAGCGGGCGCTCACGATGCTGGGGCGGGTGAACCCGCTGGCGCTCGAGGAGTTCTCGGCGATGGAGGAACGGCACAAGTTCCTGACCGAGCAGCTCGAGGACCTGCGCAAGACGCGCAAGGACCTGCTCGACATCGTGCGGGAGGTCGACAGCCGGGTCGAGCAGGTCTTCACCGAGGCCTACGCCGACGTGGAGCGCGCCTTCGACGCCACCTTCGCCCGGCTCTTCCCCGGTGGCGAGGGGCGGCTCGTGCTCACCGACCCGGCCGACATGCTCACCACCGGCATCGAGGTGGAGGCCCGCCCGCCGGGCAAGAAGGTCAAGCGCCTCTCGCTGCTCTCGGGAGGCGAGCGCTCCCTCGTGGCGGTGGCCTTCCTCGTGGCGCTGTTCAAGGCGCGACCCTCGCCCTTCTACATCCTCGACGAGGTCGAGGCGGCGCTCGACGACACCAACCTGGGCCGGCTGCTCGAGATCTACGAGGAGCTGCGGGAGAACTCCCAGCTGCTCGTCATCACCCACCAGAAGCGCACGATGGAGGTCGGTGACGCGTTGTACGGCGTGACCATGCGAGGAGACGGCGTCTCGGCCGTCATCAGCCAGCGGCTGCGCGAGGTGGAGCCGGCATGAGCGGGGGCCCCGCCGCCCGGGCGCGACCGACCCGCGCCGACTACGTCGCGTGGCGCACGATCACGACGCGGTGGCGCGACGACGACGCCTACGGCCACCTGAACAACGCGACCTACTACGAGATGTTCGACACCGCGGTCAACGCGCACCTCTACGAGGCGACCGGGCTCGACATCCGCGCGTTGCCGCAGATCGGCATCGTCGCCGAGACCGGCTGCCGGTACTTCCGGGAGATCGGCTTCCCCGCGCCCGTCGAGGCCGGGCTGGTGTGCGAGAAGGTCGGCACCTCCTCGGTCGTCTACCGGATCGGCCTCTTCCAGGGCGACCCCGACGGCGAGGGTGCGCAGGCGGCGGCCGAGGGCCGGTTCGTCCACGTGTACGTCGACGACACCGACCCGGCGCGTCCGGTGACGCCCATGCCGGACGCGATCCGCGCCGCCGTCACGCCGCTCCTGCGCTGAGCTCCCGGCGGTCGATGCGGCGATCGTGGTTCAACACCAGCCCCACGGGTAACGTGGACGTGTGCTGATGATCGTGGTGTCGATGCTCCTGATCCTCGCGGTCGCCGGTCTCGTGGTGACCTTCGTCGCCTACCCCCACCGGGGTCAGCAGGTGCCCCAGCTGCCGTGGCTGGGGGACGCGATGACCCGCGCGGCGCAGCGGACGCCGACGATCCGCAGCGAGGACGACGTGCCGGCTGGTCGGCGCTGACCGCGACCCGCCGTGAGCCGCTCGGTGACGCCCCTCTGATTGGATGACGGGCATGGAAGCCACTGCCCTCCTGATCCTCGTCGTCGCCCTCGTCGGGCTCGGCCTGGTGGCCCTGGTCGCCGGCCTGGTCATCGGCCGCCGCCGCACGCCGGACGCGCTGCCCGACACCCACACCGACGTCCTGGTCCACCCGCCCGCCGAGGCGGAGGGCGAGGAGCCGGCGGTCGAGCTGAGCTCGCCGCCGGCGACGCTGGAGCGGCCGGAGGGCACCGAGTCCCGGCTCGTCCGGCTGCGGCAGCGCCTCGCCGGGTCCCAGGGCGCCCTCGGCCGTGGCCTGCTCGCCCTGCTGAGCCGCGACCGGCTCGACGAGGACACCTGGGAGGCCATCGAGGACACCCTCCTCACCGCGGACGTCGGTGTCGCGCCGACCCAGGAGCTGGTCGACCGGCTGCGGACGCGGATGCGGGTCGAGGGGACCTCGGGTGCCGACGCCCGGGCCATCCTCCGTGAGGAGCTGCTGACCCTGGTCGACCCGTCGATGGACCGCCGGCTGCAGGTCAGCGGCGAGGACGGGGCGCCTGGCGTGGTGCTGGTGGTCGGCGTCAACGGTGCCGGCAAGACCACGACCGTGGGCAAGATCGCGCGCATCCTCGTCGCCGACGACCGGTCCGTTGTCCTGGGGGCGGCCGACACCTTCCGTGCCGCGGCCGTCGAGCAGCTCGCCACCTGGGGCGAGCGGGTCGGCGTCGAGGTGGTGCGGGGCCCGGAGGGCACCGACCCGGCGAGCGTCGCCTTCGAGGCGGTCAAGGAGGGCGCCACGCGGGGGGCCGACACCGTCATCGTCGACACCGCCGGCCGCCTGCAGAACAAAGCCGGGCTCATGGACGAGCTCGGCAAGGTCAAGCGGGTGATCGAGAAGCAGGCCCCGGTGACCGAGGTCCTCCTCGTGCTGGACGCCACGACCGGCCAGAACGGCATGATCCAGGCCCGCGTCTTCAGCGAGGTCGTCGACGTCACCGGCATCGTGCTCACCAAGCTCGACGGCTCGGCGAAGGGCGGGATCGTGGTCGCCGTCCAGCGCGAGCTCGGGGTCCCCGTCAAGCTCGTCGGGCTGGGCGAGGGAGCCGACGACCTCGCGCCGTTCGACGCCGAGGCCTTCGTCGACGCGCTCCTCGGCTGATCCGCGTTCCCGGTCGGGCGGGCGCGCACACGCCCGGCAGGTGCTTGTTCATCGAGCCGTAACACGCGAGCAGGACGCGTTTCCTCGCCGTAACGCGTCCCGTGGCATCCCGAAATCTACGGACGTCAGGGTCGTTCGCAATTGGGGCGGCGCCTGCTCTCGACAGAGCTGTCGAAGTCGACGGGCACCGTTCCCCCGGACGGATCTCTGGAGGTTTTGTGGACGGCTATAACGCGTTCATGCTCGTGGCCACGTTGCTGGTGCTGATGATGACCACGCCCGCGCTGGCCCTGTTCTACGGCGGCATGACCCGGTCCAAGTCAGTGCTCAACATGATGATGATGTCGTACGCGGCGATGGCCATCGTGGGCATCCTCTGGGTGCTGTACGGCTACTCCATGGTGTTCAGCGGCGAGGGTGGCATCGACACCTTCTTCAACTCGCCGTTCGCGAACTTCGCGCTGGACGGGGTGGGCTACGACGGCTACACGTTCATGATGTTCCAGCTGACCTTCGCGGTGATCACCACAGCGCTGATCAGCGGTGCCATCGCCGACCGGGTGAAGTTCTCCGCCTGGCTGGTCTTCGTGCCCCTGTGGGCGACCCTGTCGTACTTCCCCCTGGCCCACATGGTCTTCGGGTGCACCGACTCCGCGCTGATCTGCACGCAGATCGGGGCGCAGGACTACGCCGGTGGCACCGCGGTGCACATCAACGCCGGTGTCGCCGGTCTCGTGCTGGCGCTGGTCGTCGGCAAGCGGCTGGGCTTCGGACGCGAGTCGATGCGCCCCCACAACCTGACGCTGACCATGCTCGGCGCGGCCCTGCTGTGGGTCGGCTGGTACGGCTTCAACGTCGGCTCGCTGGTGTTCAGCGACGACCTGGAGGCCAGCGACCAGTTCCTCGCCGAGACCGGACTCACCTTCACCAACACGACGCTGGCCACCATGGCGGCGATCCTCGGCTGGTTGCTCGTGGAGAAGCTGCTGCACGGCAAGGCGACCTCGCTCGGCGCCGCGTCGGGCATCGTGGCCGGACTGGTGGCGATCACCCCGGCCGCGGGCGCCGTCGACATCCTCGGTGCCCTGGTCATCGGCGTCGTCTCCGGTGCGCTCTGCGCCTGGGCGGTCGGCCTGAAGTACAAGCTGAAGTTCGACGACTCGCTCGACGTCGTCGGTGTCCACCTGGTCGGCGGCATCGTCGGCACCGTGATGATCGGCCTGTTCTCCGTCACCGCTGGTGAGGGAGACAACATCGCCGGCGGCGCCGTCGACGGGCTGTTCTACGGCGGCGGTGTCGGCTCCCTGGTCGACCAGGTCCTCGGCGTCCTGGTGGCCGTCGCCTGGTCCGGCGTCGCCACGCTGATCATCGCCCTGCTCATCAAGTACACGATGGGCTGGCGGATCAGCGACGAGGCCGAGGTCGAGGGCATCGACTTCGACCAGCACGGAGAGTCGGCGTACGACCTGCACACCAGCCTCTCCAGCGGCAACGGGAGCGCGCTGTCCGCCGCCACCCGACCCGCCCCCTCCACGCGCACGGAAGGAGCATCGGCATGAAGCTCGTCACCGCGGTGATCAAGCCGCACAAGTGGGAGGACGTCCGCGAGGCGCTCGAGACCTTCGGCGTGACCGGCATGACGGTCAGCGAGGTCAGCGGCTACGGCCGGCAGAAGGGCCACACGGAGGTCTACCGGGGCGCGGAGTACGACATCGCCCTGGTCCCGAAGATCCGCATCGAGATCGTCGTGGACGACGCCGACGCCGACGACGTGGTGGGCATCATCGTCAAGACGGCGCAGACCGGCCGGATCGGCGACGGCAAGGTGTGGACCAGCCCGGTGGAGGCGGTGGTCCGGGTGCGCACCGGCGACCGGGACCACGAGGCACTGTGACGGTCACGGGATCGGGGCTCGGGGAGCGGTGACCGCCGCCTCCCGCGCCGAACGAGCGGCCGCGGCGGACGCCCTCTGTGCAGAGGCGTACGCCGCGGCCGCTGGCCCTTCCTGTGGTGCTGCGCTGGTCGCCGTCGGTGGCTACGGCCGCTCCGAGCTCGCCCCGCACAGCGACCTCGACGTGGTGCTCGTCCACGACGAGGGCGTGGACCTGGGCCCCGTCGCGGAGCTGGTCTGGTACCCGCTCTGGGACTCCGGTGCCCGGGTCGACCACTCGGTGCGGGCGCTGTCGGAGATGGTGACCGCGGCGGAGGGCGACGCCCGCGTGGCGCTCGGCCTCCTCGACGTCCGGCACCTGGCCGGCGACCCGAACCTGACGCTCCGGCTGCGCACCGCCGTCCTGGCCGAGTGGCGCCGTGGCGCGCGGGAGCGCCTCCCGGCCGTCCGGACCCTGGTGCGCGCCCGCCACGAGCTGATGGGGGAGCTGGCCCACGCCTCCGTCCCGGACCTCAAGGAGGCCCAGGGCGGCCTGCGCGACGCGACGGTCCTGCGGGCCCTGGTCGCCACCTGGCTGGTCGACGTGCCGCACGTCGAGCTGGAGCGGTCCCGCAAGGCCCTGCTGGACGTGCGCGACGTCGTGCACGAGCTCGCCGGCCGGCCGAACGACCGGGTGACGCCCGAGATGTGGGACACCCTCGCCGTACGCCTCGGCCTCGCCGACGCGCGGGCGGTCCAGGCGCACGTCCGGGGCCTCGGCCGCCGGATCGCGCACCTGTCCCGGCTGACCTGGCGCCGGGTCGACGACCACCTCGCGCGACCGACCGGCGTACGGCCGCGGCGTCCGGCACTGACCCCGCTCGCCCGAGGAGTGGCGCTCGCCGCCGGTGAGGTGGTGCTCGACCGCCGCGCCGCGCCCGCCGCGGACCCAGCGCTGCTCCTGCGGGCCGCCGCGGAGGCGGCCGAGCGCGACGTGGTGCTCGCACCTCCCACGGCGGCGAGGCTGGCCCGGGAGTGCGCCGCGCTGCCGGAGCCGTGGCCGGGAGAGGCGCGCCACCTGCTCGTCCGGCTGCTCGCGTCGGGTCGAGGTCTGCTCCCGGTGTGGGAGACGCTCGAGGAGACCGGGGCGTTGGCCCGGGTCCTCCCGGAGTGGGACCGGATCCGCTCGCTGCCGCACGCCTCGCCGATCCACCGGTTCACCGTCGACCGGCACGTGGTGGAGACCTGCATCGAGGCCTCGAGCCTGATCCGCGACGTCGGGCGCCCCGACGTGCTGATGGTGGCGGCCCTCCTGCACGACATCGGCAAGGGCGGCCTGACCGAGCACAGCGTGGCGGGGGAGCCGATCGCGCGCACGATGGCGGCCCGGATGGGCTTCGACGCCGACGGTGTCGACCTGGTTGCCCGCCTGGTCCGGTGGCACCTCCTCCTCTCGGGGACGGCCACCACCCGGGACCCGGAGGACCCGGCGACGGCGGCACTGGTCGCCTCCCGCGTCGGCACCCGGGAGGGGCTGGGGCTCCTCCGGGCGCTCACCGAGGCGGACGCCCGCGCGACGGCCCCGCAGGCCTGGTCCACGTGGCGGGCCGGGTTGGTCGCCGCGCTCGTGACCCGTACCGCCGAGGCCCTCGACCCCGACGGGGTCGTGCCCGCCCCGTCCGGTCGGCAGGTGGAGCTGGCGCCCGAGGTGCGCGACGGCACCGCCGCGATCTCCTTCCGCGTCGAGGAGGTGCCCGACGGGTCCCGCGTGACGGTCGTGGCCCCGGACCGGGTCGGCCTCCTGGCCGACGTCGCGGCCGTCCTTGCCCTGCGACGGGCGCCGGTGCGGTCGGCGCGTGCCTGGTCGGAGGACGAGCTCGGGGTGAGCGTCTGGGACGTGGGGGCGGACGGCCTCGACGCCGCCGTGCTCCGCGCGCGGTACGACGCCGTCCGCAGCGGCGCCGTCGACCCCGCCGGCCGTCTCCGCCCGACCGCCCTCGACGGCGGGCTGCCGCCGTCGGTCGCCGTGCGTCCCGAGGCCTCCGACGCCTCGACGGTGCTCGAGGTGCGCGCGGCCGACCGTCCGGGGGTGGTCCACCTGGTGTGCGCGACCCTGGCCCGGCTGGGCGTCGCGGTCCGCTCCGCCCACGTCGAGACCCTGGGCCCGCAGGCGGTCGACGTCTTCTACGTCCAGGAGGTCGGCGCCGGTGCACTGCCGGACGCCCGCGCGGCGACGGCGGCGCACGCCGTACGGGCGGCGCTGTCCGGCGGCGTGGGGCCGGAGGGGACGCCCGGTTAGGATCGATCGAGGGACGTGCCGCCGTTCCGCTCCTGATCTTTCCCCGACTGCTCCAGAGGACACAAGTGTTCGCCACCCTCTCCGACCGGCTCGCCGACACCTTCAAGAACCTCCGGGGCAAGGGCCGGCTCTCCGAGGCCGACATCGACGCCACCGCGCGAGAGATCCGCATCGCGCTGCTCGAGGCGGACGTGGCGCTCCCGGTCGTCAAGGAGTTCGTCGGCGCCGTCAAGGAGCGGGCCCGCAGCGAGGAGGTCAGCCAGGCGCTGAACCCCGCGCAGCAGATCGTCAAGATCGTCAACGAGGAGCTTGTCGCGATCCTCGGCGGCGAGACCCGGCGGCTGCGGTACGCCAAGACCGGTCCCACCGTGATCATGCTCGCCGGCCTCCAGGGCGCTGGCAAGACCACCCTCGCGGCGAAGCTGGCGCTCTGGCTCAAGGAGCAGGGCAAGACGCCGATGCTGGTCGCCTGCGACCTCCAGCGGCCCAACGCCGTCAAGCAGCTCCAGGTCAACGGGGAGCGGGTCGGGGTCCCCGTCTTCGCGCCGGAGCCGGGGAACGCCCAAGGGGTCGAGCACGGTGGGGACCCGGTCGGCGTCGCCCGGGCCTCGCTGGAGGAGGCCAAGCGCAAGCTGCACGACGTCGTCATCGTCGACACCGCGGGTCGCCTCGGCGTCGACGCCGAGCTGATGCAGCAGGCGAGCGACATCCGCGACGCGGTCCGCCCCGACGAGGTGCTCTTCGTGGTCGACGCGATGATCGGTCAGGACGCCGTCAGCACCGCGCAGGCCTTCCTCGACGGCGTGGGCTACGACGGCGTCGTGCTCACCAAGCTCGACGGTGACGCTCGCGGTGGTGCGGCGCTGTCGATCGCCTCCATCACCGGGAAGCCGGTGATGTTCGCCTCCAACGGCGAGAAGATGACCGACTTCGACCTGTTCCACCCCGATCGCATGGCCTCGCGCATCCTCGACATGGGCGACGTGATGACGCTGATCGAGCAGGCCGAGAAGGCCTTCGACCAGGAGCAGGCGATGAAGGCGGCCGCCAAGCTGAGCGGCCAGGGCGGCGAGTTCACCCTCGACGACTTCCTCGAGCAGATGCAGCAGGTGCGCAAGCTCGGCTCGATGTCGAAGATCATGGGGATGCTCCCCGGGATGGGACAGTTCCGCGAGCAGCTGGAGAACTTCGACGAGCGCGAGATCGACCGGATCCAGGCGATCATCCAGTCGATGACGCCCGCGGAGCGGGCCAACCCCAAGATCATCGACGGATCCCGGCGGGCCCGGATCGCGAAGGGCTCGGGACGCCAGGTCTCCGACGTCAACAACCTCGTCGACCGGTTCTTCGAGGCGCGGAAGATGATGATGCAGATGGCCCGCGGCGGTGGCATCCCGGGCATGCCGGGGATGCCGGGGATGCCGGGCATGGGCGGTCCCAAGCGCGGCAAGACCAAACCGCAGCCGAAGAAGGGCAAGGGCGCGAAGCGGTCCGGCAACCCGGCGAAGGCCGCGCAGCAGGCGGCCGCCGAGAAGGAGAAGGCAGCCGCGGCCCCGGCGAACCCGTTCGGCAGCCCGGCCGGCGAGGACGTCGACTACGAGGCGGCCGCCGCAGCCCTGGACCTGCCGAAGGACTTCTCCAAGTTCCTCAAGTGAGCACGGCCCTCAAGTGAGCACGGTCCTCAAGTGAGCACGGTCCTCAAGTGAGCACAGTCCTGACGTGACCAGCACCCTCGTCGTCGACGGCGCCAACGTCGTGGGCAGCCGGCCCGACGGGTGGTGGAGGGACCGCGCCGGCGCGGCGCGGCGGCTCCACGAGCAGTTGCTGGTCGCCGACGTACCGGGGGACGAGGTCGTCCTGGTGCTGGAGGGCGCGGCCAAGGGCGGAGTGCCGGCCGGGCGCGACGCGCACGTGCGGACGGTCCACGCGCCCAAGGACGGCGACGCCACGATCCTCGACGAGGCTCGGCGCGCCGCTGCGAAGGGACGCCAGGTCACCGTCGTGACGGCCGACCGGGCGCTGGCTGCCAACGTCGCGGGCGTCGGCGCCCTGGCGCTGAGCCCGTCGTGGCTGCTCGACCGGCTCGGATGAGGCACCGCTAGCGTCGGGTCATGCCTGCGCTGAAGATCTCCGGACCGGTCCTCCCCGACGGCGAACCGCGAGACCTCTACGTGGTCGACGGTCTCGTCACCTACGAGGCCCAGCCGGGCGCCGAGACGGTCGCCCGCGGATGGGTCGTGCCCGGCCTCGTCGACGCCCACAACCACCTGGGTCTCGAGGACGGGGGCGCTGTCGACGACGAGGAGGTCGAGCGGCAGGCGGTCGCCGACCGGGACGCCGGCGCCCTGCTGCTGCGCGACTGCGGCTCACCGGCCGACACCCGGTGGGTGCACGAGCGTGAGGACCTGCCCCGGCTGGTGCGCGCGGGCCGGCACATCGCGCGCACCCGGCGCTACATCCGCCACTACGCCCACGAGGTGGAGCCCGAGGACCTCACAGCCCAGGTCGTGCAGGAGGCACGCGCCGGCGACGGCTGGGTCAAGCTGGTCGGTGACTGGATCTCGCGTGAGCAGGGCGACCTCGCCCCGTCGTTCCCGGCCGAGGCCTTCGCCGCCGCCATCGCGGCCGCGCACCAGGAGGGCGCGAAGGTGACCGCACACTGCTTCGGTCGGGACGTGCTCCAGGGGCTGCTGGACGCAGGGATCGACTGCATCGAGCACGGCACCGGCCTGACCGTCGACCAGGTCGAGCAGATGGCCGCGGCCGGGACCGCGCTGGTGCCCACCGTCATGCAGACCGGCAAGTTCCCGACCTTCGCCGAGCAGGGAAGGGACAAGTTCCCCCGGTACGCCGCCACGATGGAGGATCTCTACGCCCGCCGGCGGGAGGTGCTGATGAGCGCGTACGAGGCGGGGGTGCGGATGTACGTCGGCAGCGACGGCGGGGGTGCGCAGCGCCACGGGTACCTCGCCGGCGAGGTGCTCGCGATGGCCGAGATGGGGCTCCCGGCCGAGGACGTGCTCGCGGCCGCCTCGTGGGGCGGCCGCGCCTGGCTCGGCTGGTCCGCGCTCGAGGAGGGCGCCACCGCCGACCTCGTCGTCTACGACCGGGACCCCCGGACCGACCTCGCTGCCCTGTGGGAGCCGGTCCGGGTGGTGCTGCGCGGGCGGGTCGTGGCCTGAGCGGCCGGCGCTTCAACACACCTGCGTCACCGCACCTGGATCAGCGGGCCGCAGACGTAGTCCCCGGCCGAGACCTGCTTCCACCGGCCGCCGCGGAGCTCGATGACCCGCACGCAGTCGCCGCTCCGCTTCGAGCCGACCTGCTGGGGGGAGTGGAGCCCCTTCCCGGTCCAGTTCCTCACCCCTCCCAGCGCATCGACCATCGACGCGCGCGTGAGTCGTCCGCCCAGGCGGCTCGCCTGCTCGACGAAGAGCCGCGTGGCCGACCACGCGTACGCGCCGTAGATCGTGGGGATGGCACCGGGTCGCACCTGCTCCAGCCAGCCGCGGTAGAGGGCGACCTCGGGGTTGTCCATGTCGTCGAGCAACGCCGTGGTGGTGTAGACGGTGGTGCCCTCGCCGACCTCGCCGGCCTCCTCGACGTAGGTCTGGTCGTAGATCGTCTGGTCCTGGATGAAGGCCTTCGGCTCGTAGCCCTGCTGCCGCATGGCCTCCTGCAGCCGGATGGTGTGCTGGTAGGGCCCGACGTAGGTCACCAGCTCGATGCCCTGGTCCTTCAGCTGTTGGACGTACGGCGCGTAGTTGAACTCCGCCACGTCGATCGGCTTGACGTAGTCGACCCCGAGGCCGGCCTTCCCCCAGGCCTCGGCCAGACGCTGCGCGGCCAGGGGGACGGTGCCCACGTTGATGTAGAGGACACCGACCGCGTCGGCTGCGCCGCCGTGGGTCTTGCGCAGGTACTGCGGCATCGCCGCGGGCTGCAGGGTCGGGGTGACCGCCGCGGTGCCGAAGCAGGTGGAGCACTCGTAGACGTCCTGCGAGACCGAGAGGGCGTGGAGGTCCGGCAGACCGCATCCCTCCGAGGTCGCCGCACCGCCGTCGTCGAAGACCGACATCGAGCCGACCGACGCGAACGCCTCGTCGCAGGCGCGGGCGTAGGCGACCTGGTTCGCACCGGAGTCGGCGCGGCTGTCGAGCGTGAGCACCTCCAGCGAGCGGCCACAGAGGTCCGAGGTGGCGTTGAAGTACGCGGCGAAGGCTTGGGACCCGTCGTGCGCGGCCTGGAACACCCCGGGGACGGGTCCGGAGATGTCGGAGACGTTCGCGACGGTGATCGTCTTGTCGGTGACGCCGACCTGGTTCTCGAACCCGCGACAGTCCCCCTGCTTCGCCGGGTCGGCGGCCGGTGGGCTCCCCGCCGATCCGCCGCCGGCCGAGGGAGAGCCACCGGGCGTCCCCGCTCCCGGGTCGCTGCCCGGCACCGTCGACCCGGCCGGTCCGCCGGCGCCGCTGCTGCCGGTGCCGGCCACCGCGCCCCCGGTGGTGGTCGTGGTCCCGTCGGCGCCCGTGGCCGGGGCGCCGCCGACCGTGCCCTCGAGGCCCGGCTCCGCGCCGAGCGCGCTGACCTGCGCGACCGTGGCCGGGTCGACCTGGGACCCGCACCCGGCGAGGACCGCGGGGCACGCCGCCAGCACGGCGAGAGCGGCGGCCCGGCGGAGGCGGTGGGGTCGCTCGAGGCGGGAACGGACGCTCCGGCTGCTGACCACGGACGGCTCCTCTCGCGGGTGCGTACGTCCGGCACCGTAACAACGCCTGTGAGCCGTGTCACTACTTATCGGCATTGCTGAAGGTAAGTTGGGCGTCGATGACGTGGTCCTCCGTCGCCCGATCGGGCGCGGCGGCCGCGGGGCCGATTTCTCCGGGTCCGCGGGGTCTGGCAGACTTCCCCGCTGAGTCCTGCGCGCCCGGACCCTCTCACCCGGACGCGACATGGCCCATCGAGGAGCCCGGCCCGGTCCCCACCTGGTGACGGTGCGCCTCACCACACACGACATCTGAGGAGACACCACAGCTGTGGCCGTCAAGATCCGTTTGAAGCGCCTGGGCAAGGTCCGGGTGCCGCAGTACCGCATCGTCGTCGTCGACTCCCGCAAGAAGCGCGACGGCAGGGTGATCGAGGAGATCGGCAAGTACCACCCCAAGGAGGACCCGTCGTACATCGACGTCGTCTCCGAGCGGGCGCAGTACTGGCTGGGCGTCGGCGCGCAGCCCTCCGAGGCCGTGGCGGCGATCCTCAAGGTCACCGGCGACTGGCAGAAGTTCAAGGGTGAGCCGGGTGCCGAGGGCACGCTGCGCCACGCCGAGCCGAAGCGCGACAAGCTCGAGATCTTCAACGAGGCGCTCAAGGAGGCCCACAGCGGCGACTCCAGCGACGCCGTGACGAAGAAGGCCTCGAAGAAGGCGGAGACCGCGGAGCCGGCCGCCGAGGCGCCGGCCGAGCCGGCCCCCGTCCCGGCCGTCGAGACGCCCGAGGGCGCCACCGAGGAGGCTGAGGCGGTCGAGACCGCCGAGACCAAGTCGGACGCCGACCCGGACCGTCCTGACGCGGACAAGCAGGCCTGATCGTGCTCGCCGACGCGCTCGAGCACCTCGTCCGTGGGGTGGTCGACCACCCCGACGACGTGACCGTGCGCGACAAGCAGCTGCGCCGCGGGTCGATCCTCGAGGTCCGGGTGCACCCCGACGACCTCGGGAAGGTGATCGGGCGCGGCGGCCGCACCGCCTCGGCGTTCCGCACCGTCGTCTCGGCCCTCGCGGGTCGTGACGGGGCGCGGGTCGACTTCGTGGACGTCGACCGACGCTGATCGCTGGTCGAGACCATGAACGGGTGCCGCCCTCCGGGGTGGCACCCGTTCGCCCTTCCTGGACCCGTCGAGAGGGAGCAGCAGTGGACACGATCGAGCTGGTGGTCGGCCGGATCGGCAAGCCGCACGGCATCCGGGGCGAGGTGACGGTCGACGTGCGCACCGACGAGCCCGAGCGGCGGTACGCCGTGGGGGCCCGGCTGCGGGTGGAGGCGCCGCGCGGCTCGGCGTACCCGCTGCGCGAGCTGACCGTCGAGGGCGCCCGCTGGCACCAGACGAGGCTCCTGGTGGCCTTCGAGGAGATCGCGGACCGCACCGCCGCCGAGGCCGCCCGCGGCCTCGTCCTGCACGCCACCGTGCCCGCCGACGAGACGCCCGAGGACCCCGACGAGTTCTACGACCACCAGCTGGTCGGGCTGTCGGCGTACGACCTCGACGGCACGGAGCTCGGCACCGTCTCGGCGCTCGTGCACGGGGGTGCCCAGGACCTGCTCACCATCCGCACGCCGTCGGGCCGGGAGGCGCTCGTGCCGTTCGTCAAGGCGCTCGTGCCCGAGGTCGACCTCGCGGCCCGACGGGTGGTCGTCGCCGACCGCCCGGGGCTCGTGACGCCGCTCCCCGAGGACGCCTGAGCGAGGAGATGGCCCGGTGCGGCTGGACTACCTGACGATCTTCCCCGACTACCTGACGCCCCTGCAGCTGTCGCTGCCCGGCCGGGCCGTCGCCTCCGGGCTGCTCGAGGTCCACGTCCACGACCTGCGCCGCTGGACCCACGACCGGCACCGCACGGTCGACGACACGCCGTACGGCGGTGGGGCCGGCATGGTCTTGAAGCCCGAGCCGTTCGGCGAGGCGTTCGACGAGCTGTCCGTGGCCGGCGCGACCCTGGTGGTGCCCACGCCCTCGGGTGTGCCGTTCAGCCAGGCCCTGGCCCGGGAGCTGGCGACCCGGGATCGGCTGGTCTTCGCGTGCGGCCGGTACGAGGGCATCGACCAGCGGGTGCTCGACCACGCGCGCACGGTCGCCGAGGTCCACGAGGTGTCGATCGGCGACTACGTGCTCAACGGGGGAGAGGTGGCCGCCCTGGCGATCACCGAGGCCGTGGTGCGGCTGCTGCCCGGCTTCATGGGCAACGCCGCGTCGCTGGTGGAGGAGTCCCACGAGGACGGCCTCCTGGAGTACCCCGTCTACACCAAGCCGGCGTCGTGGCGGGGCCACGAGGTGCCGCCGGTGCTGCTGTCGGGCGACCACGGGGCGATCGCGGCGTGGCGGCACGGGGAGGCGGTGCGGCGGACGGCCGAGCGTCGGCCCGACCTGTGGCCGCCCTCGCAGGTGCTCGACGGCGTCGAGCTGCGGCCGGCGCGGCCCGCCGACGCGGCCGAGGTGCTGGTGCTGCAGCGCGCGTGCTGGGTGGCGGAGCAGCACGACAACCCCGACGTGCGGATCCCCGCCCTGCACGAGACGTACGACGAGGTGCGCGCCTGGGTGGAGCGGGACCACGTGCTCGTCGCCCGGGCGGCCGGTCGGCTGGTCGGCGCGGTGCGCGGCTCGCTCGACGGCGACGTCTGGCACGTCGGCCGGCTGATGGTGGCACCCGACGTGGCCGGCCGCGGGCTCGGCCGGGCGCTGCTCGCGGCGGTGGAGGCCGCGGCGCCGCCGGGCGCGGCGTCGTACCAGCTGGTGACCGGGGCGGGCAGCCTGCGCAACCAGCGGATGTACAAGAAGGCTGGCTACCGCCACGCCGGCGAGGTGGAGCCGGGCGTGGTCCGGATGACCAAGCGCCGCTCCGGCGGCTGATTTCCGGGCCGTCGCGGGCCTGTGGCAGACTCGTCCACCGGCCCAGTCGGCCGAAGGACCGCCCCGAGGAACACGCGGGGGGTCTGTGCCGGGCTCCTGCCACAGGGGGAGTCCTGCGCCGCCGGCCACCCGTGCTGGGCCCGCACCTTCGAAACCTTCCGACACCGCGGCTGACCTGTGGCACTCGCGAGGAGCACCCATGAGCAACAAGCTGGTCGCCGAGCTCGGCGATGCCGCCAAGCGTTCCGACGTCCCCGACTTCCGCGCCGGTGACACCATCAAGGTCCACGTGAAGGTCGTCGAGGGCAACCGCTCCCGTGTGCAGGTCTTCCAGGGCGTCGTCATCCGCGTGCAGGGCTCGGGCATCGGCCGCACGTTCACCGTCCGCAAGGTCTCCTTCGGCGTCGGTGTGGAGCGCACCTTCCCGCTGAACTCCCCGATCTTCGAGCAGATCGAGGTCGTGACCCGCGGTGACGTGCGCCGGGCGAAGCTCTACTACCTGCGCAACCTCCGCGGCAAGGCCGCCAAGATCAAGGAGCGTCGCGAGGCCTGATCCGCCCCGAGCGGACCACCTCCCTAGACTCTGCGCGTGACCTCCGAAGACCGCGACCTCCATCCCGCCGACGCAAGCGCCGGCACGTCGGAGGGGTCGCGGTCTTCGTCGTCTCCGGAGGAGAAGAAGCGCCGGCACCTGCCGGTCTGGCAGGAGACGATCCTGCTGCTGGGGATCGCGCTGGTGCTCGCGGTGGTCATCAAGGCCTTCTTCGTCCAGGCGTTCTACATCCCGTCGGAGTCCATGGAGCCCGGCCTGGTCGAGAACGACCGGATCCTCGTCCAGAAGATGTCCTACTGGTTCGGCGGCGAGCCGGAGCGCGGGGACGTCGTCGTCTTCGAGGACCCGGGCGGCTGGCTGGGACCGGGCGAGCAGGGCGACCCGACGAACGCGGTCACCTCCGTGATGGCCAAGATCGGGCTCTACCCCTCCGGCGGGCACCTCGTGAAGCGCGTCGTCGGTGTCGAGGGCGACACGATCACCTGCTGCGACGACCGGGGCCGGATCTCGGTGAACGGCAAGCCGCTCAACGAGGACGCCTACGTCAAGTCCGAGAAGGGCATCGACTGTCGCGGGCCGATGACCGGCAACTGCAGCTGGTCCGCCGGGCCGGTGCCGGAGGGCCACCTCTTCGTGATGGGCGACAACCGGGGGCACTCGGCCGACTCCAGCCAGAAGCTCTGCCTGCCCGAGGCGACCGACTGCACCGAGAACCCCTACGTCCCGGTGGACTCGGTCGTGGGCAAGGTCTTCCTGCTGCTGTGGCCGGCCGACCGTTTCGAGTGGGTGGGACGTCCCGACGCCTTCGCGGACGTGCCCGACCCCTCCTGACCCCCGCGCGACCGTGAGCGTCCTGCCCCGAGGCTCCGCCGTCCGCCGCGACGCCGGGCTCTACGGCTACGAGCGGGCGCTGCGCCGTCACGGCATCGACCCGATCGCCGGCGTCGACGAGGCGGGCCGCGGGGCGTGCGCCGGGCCCCTCGTCGCCGGCGCCTGCATCCTCCCGTCCGGCAGGGCGGGCGTCGTCCCCGGCCTCGCCGACAGCAAGCTGCTGACCGAGAAGGCCCGCGAGCGGTGCTACGAGCAGGTGGTCCGCCGGGCCGTGGCGTGGTCGGTGGTGGTCGTGCCCCACGACGAGTGCGACCGGCTGGGCATGCACGTCGCGAACGTGCAGGCGCTGCGCCGGGCCGTCGCGCTGCTCGACGTGCCCCCGGCGTACGTGCTGACCGACGGGTTCCCCGTCGACGGGCTCGGTGTGCCGGGGCTGGCGGTGTGGAAGGGGGACCGGGTCGCAGCCTGCATCGCGGCCGCCTCCGTGCTGGCCAAGGTGACCCGGGACCGGATCATGCGGCAGCTGGACGCCGACTGGCCGGCGTACGACTTCGCCACGCACAAGGGCTACATCACCGAGACCCACACCGCGGCCCTGCTGGCGCACGGTCCCTCCCCGGTGCACCGGATGCGGTTCGTCAACGTCCGGCGCGCCGCCGGCCTCGAGGAGTCGACCGATCCCTCGGTGGTCGAGCCGGTCGATCCCTCGGTGGTCGAGTCGGTCGATCCCTCGGTGGTCGAGCTTGTCGAGACCACTACTGTCAGGTCGATGGGATGCAGCGGCAGCGACCGGGAGGCGCGATGAGTGCCGAGGACCTCGAGAAGTACGAGGCCGAGATGGAGCTGACGCTCTACCGCGAGTACCGCGACGTCGTCGGCATCTTCAAGTACGTCGTCGAGACCGACCGGCGCTTCTACCTGTGCAACCAGGTGGACGTGAAGGCCCGCACCGAGAACGGCGACGTCTTCTTCGAGGTCTCCATGTCCGATGCGTGGGTCTGGGACATGTACCGCCCTGCCCGGTTCGCCAAGAACGTCAAGGTGCTGACGTTCAAGGACGTGAACGTCGAGGAGCTCCAACCTTCGGACATCGATCCGCCGAAACCGTAGTCCGAACGGGCTATTCCGCCCCACAGCCGCGGCCATCGGTCCTAGGGTCGTGGCCGGGTGTCAAGGCGGTCCTGGGGCCTGCCGTGGACAAGGCGAGGGAGCTTCGGGTGACCGGGAGCAAGAGGGCGGTGCGACGTGCCGATCGCGGTGCGGCCGCCGTCGAGTTCGCCTTCGTCGCGCCCATCCTCATCATGCTGCTGTTCGGCATCATCAGCTACGGCTACCTCCTGAGCTTCCGGCAGAGCATCAGCCAGGCGGCGGCTGAGGGGGCGCGGGCGGCTGCCACGGCACCCGCCAACGCCGACCACGAGCAAATCGCCTTCACGGCGGTCGAGGACGTGCTGGACGCGGCCTGTCCGGCCGGCGACTCCGACTACCTCTCGTGCGCCGCGACGATCGGTGCTGCCTGCAGCGACTGCCTCGAGGTCACGGTGACGTGGAACTACGCGGCCGACGGGAGCAAGCCGAAGCTGTTCTACGACTTCGCGCTGCCTGACACGCTCAGCTACACCTCCGTCGCCCGCATCACCCAACCGACCAGCCCATGAGCCGCCGGACGAGGAACGAGCGCGGCGCGGTGGCAGTACTCACCGCGGTCGTGCTCACGGTGCTGCTGGTCATGGCTGCCTTCGCCGTCGACCTGGGCAAGCAGCGCGTCGTGCGCCGCGATGCCCAGGCGGTGGCGGACACCACGGCGATGGACATGGTGCGGCTCCTCGGGAACGGCGAACCGGTGAGCGACGCGATCGGGAGGACGGCAGCCTGGCGCACCCGCGGGATGCTGGACGACCAGCCCGGCGTGGAGGTCCACGAGGGCTACATCGGCCCGTCGGCGACGTACATCGCCGACCAGTCCCTCGGCTGCTCGGGCTCGCCGTACAACTCCTACTTCCGCGACCCGGCCTCAGCCGGGGAGCCCGCCAACGCGGTCCTGGTCGTGGTCGTCGGAAGCGTCGACTTCGCGTTCGCGCCCGGCGGGGGAAGCGCATGTCGGTCGGCGATCGCGATGGCCGAGGAGGGTGCGTGCTTCTCGGTCGGTTCCTACGCCGCTTCCCTGGAAGCAGGGGCCTCGCCGATCCTCGGGCCGCTGCTCGGTGCGCTCGGCAGCGACCTCTCGTTGACGGTGGCCGACCACCAGGGCCTCGCCAACGCCGAGGTCTCGCTCCTCACCTTCCTCGGCGTCGACCTCGGAGCCGGCACCATGCAGGAGCTCATCGACGGCGGCGAGCTGGTCAGCATCGGTGACTTCTACCTCGCTCTCGCGAAGGCGATCACGAAGGACTCGGGGTCGACCGCGCAGGTCCTCCTCCTCGAGCAGATCGCTGCCGGGCTGGACGTCGGGCAGGTCCGCCTGGGCGAGCTGATCGACCTGGGAGCCGGGGGCGCGCACGCCGGCCTCGACGCCACCCTCAACGTGCTCGACCTCGTCACGGCGGGCGCGTTGGTCGCGAACGGTGACCACGCCGTGGCGATCCCCGGCCTCAACGTGAACCTCGGGCCCCTGGCCGGCGTCGCGGCGAAGCTCACCGTCATCGAGGCCCCGCAGATCGGCTGCGGCCGGCGTGGTGAGGCAGAGGCCCACGACGCCCAGGTGCGGTTGGACCTGCAGAAGGCCCAGGTGAACGTCCCGGGCGTCGCGAAGGTGGGCCTGAGCGGTTCCATCCACGTCGCCAGCACCTCCGGCCTGCTCAGCGACGTGAGCTGTGACCCGAAGAAGGTGACGATCGACGCCACGACGAGCATCGTGAGCGTGGACCTGACCCTGAAGGTCTCCGTGTCGCTCGACCTGGGCCTGTTCTCGATCCCGATCGCCAACGTACCGGTCAAGATCACCGGTACGGCCCCGCCTGCCAACACCCAGACCGTCGACATCGACATCGCGACGAACGGCTACGAGGTGCCCGGCACCGTGGGCACCGGCAACAGCGGCCTGCCCTGGCTCAAGGTGGACACCTCGGGCTTGACGCTGCTCGGCATCCCGCTCGGGATCCTCACCGACGGCCTCATCTCGCCCCTGCTCTCGGTGGTGGTGAACCCGCTCATCCAGGGCCTGGACGCCGCTCTGCTCACGCCGGTGCTGCGAGCGCTCGGCTCGGACCTGGCGGGAGCCAAGATCTACGCCAAGCCCACCCCGTCCTGCGGAGAGCCCCGGCTCGTCGGCTGAGTGGCTCGCCCTGCGCCCGGACGTGGCATACGCCGAGCGGACAGACCTTCTAGTCACCTCGGGCCATCAGCCCCCGCAGCGGTGCCGGACCTGTCTACGCTCGAGACCTCGGACCATTCGGGGGTCGCAGGGAGGAGCGGGACTTTGTTCTGCCGTCGGCACAAGAAGCGCCGCGGTGATGAGGGGGGAGCGGCTGCGCTCGAGTTCGCGCTCGTGCTGCCGTTCTTGCTGCTGCTGGTCTTCGGGACCATCCAGTACGGCCTGTACTTCTGGACCATGCAGGGCGGAAGTGACATCGCGCGGGACGCCGCACGGATGTCCGCCGTCGGCACGCCGGCGACCTGCGCGGAGTTCGACTCGCGGGTCCGCGCGGCCGTCCAGTCGCTGAACGGCGCCGGTGGCGCCGCCCTGATCACCCGCTCCTACGTCGACGCCGCTCCGCTCGGAACCATCAACGTCGGCGACACCGTCCAGGTGCGCGTCGAGTTCCCCGCTGCCGACCTGCAGCTGCCGTTCCTCCCCTTCGTGGACGGCGGGCTCGTCTCCACCAGCGCCGAGGCACGCGTCGAGTTCGTCCCGGTCATCCCGCAGGCGTGCGTGTGAGGCGCCGCGACGAGGGCGGCTCGGTGGCGCTGATGGTCGGCTTCCTCGCGGTCGTGCTCTTCTCCGTCGCCGCCATGGCGGTCGACCTGGGCAACGCCTGGGCGCGCGAGCGTTCGGTGCAGAAGCAGGTCGACATCACCGCCCTGAGCGTCGGCCACCTGCTCCCGGCCACGGACGCCACCAAGGGGCTCATCGCCGCCCAGGTCGCGGCGTACCTCACCAGCAACGCCGCGTCCGGGCAGACGACGGTGGAGCCCACCGCACTCCTGAACGGCGTCACCGCCGACGGGGAGGTGACCTTCCAGGACGCGGACGGCCTAGCGTGCTTCACCGACTGCGCGCAGCTCACCGTCGTGGCGCCCACAGCGCGCGTCGACTTCGGGCTCGCCGGGGTGATGGGCTTCTCCGGCACCGACGTCCAGCGCAGCGCCTCGGTGCAGGCCTTCTCGGCGATACCGCGCGGTGAGAGCGTGCTCCCGTTCTGGCTGCCGAGCGGCTGCGCCCTCGGCCCCGCGATGCTGGACGTCGCGCCGGGCGGCGGGCCGGGCAAGTTCGACGCGATGGACACCACCACCACGGACACCACCACGGACACCACCACGGACACCACCACGGACACGTCCACCGACACGTCCACGACGGCGGAGCCGACCGCGTCCGAGACGTCGACCACGACGTTGCCGGCCGACGTCGTCCAGGGATCCCACGAGATCGTCGGGCCGGTCGCGCCGTCGACGGCCGGAGTGGGGCAGACGCTGGAGGTCGGGAACCTCCGGCTCACGATGATCCCGAGCAACATCGACCGGGCGTCCATCCGGTTCGTCGCCCCGGACGGGTCGTGGCACGACTACGCGGCCATGGACGTCGGGAAGACCGACCCGTTGATCGTCCCGCCGTTCGAGATCGGTGACGAGGTCACCTCCAAGCCCGGGACCTGGCGGGTGTACGGCATCGTGCAGCAGAAGAACGACAGCAAGGCACCGCAGATCTCGGTCGGGTACGAGACGTTCACCGTCACCGGCACGGCCCCCGAGGAGCCCGCCGTGGTCACCGAGCCGGAGGCGGAGCCCGTGCCGGTGCCCGGGAGCGGCATGGACTCGGAGGTCGTGGTGGACGACCCCGCTGCGGTGGGATGCGTGGGGCAGCAGCGTGGGAACTTCGGCCAGCTCGACAGCCCCCGCAAGACCGGCGAGGGCACGGGTGAGGCCCTGGCGCTCAACATCGCAGCGGGCCTCGACCACCTGCTCGAGCCCTACCGGTTCCCGGTGGGGGTGGCGCCGAGCAAGGAGTGCGTCGTCGGCGGTCAGGCACTCGCGGACGCCCGGCTCGACGACGTGCCCGAGGACGGCCGCAACTGCATCGCCGGGCTCCCAGGCAACCGGGTCTCGCCGCTCGGACCGGGCTTCCTGACCGGTGTGGGTGCTCTTCCCGGTCGCATCGCCGCGGCGCGTGGCGGGACCACCTGCCCGGGCCGCGTCGACGTCTGGCACGGCGGCGCCAGCGTGAACAACGACGTGCTCTCCTGCTTCCTGCGCAACGGTGCCTCCCTCGACGACATCAGCCAGCCCTCCGGCGTGACGCCCGCGATGCTCGACCCGTCGGTCGTGAGCTCACCGCGGTTCGTGTGGCTCCCGGTGGTCCAGGCCGCCGACCGGGTGCAGAAGGGGTTCCAGCCCATCCGCGAGTTCGTCCCCGCCTTCATCACCGACGAGAGCTCCACGAGCACCCGCGACCTGACGGACGCGTCGTCCTCCAACGGCGTCGTGCTCAACGGCGGCGGGCAGCAGGTCGCCGGCATCCAGGTCTTCGTCTTCCACAAGGACGCGCTCCCGATCGACGCGACGGCACCGACCGTGCGCTACGACCCCGTGGTGGGGATGAAGGTGGCTCGGCTCGTGCGCTGACGGCCCGGCTGTCGTCCACAGGGCGGCGCGGGCGGCGCCCGTCCACAGTGGCGAGCGCAGCGGTCGGCGGGGCCCGGTCCGCGACGGCACCCTCCTGCTCAGGAGGTCGACAGATGACGACGACGGCAGCACGCAACCACGCAGTGGGGCAGTACGGCGAGACGCTCGCGGCTCGGCACCTGGTCGCCGGAGGCATGGCGGTCCTCGACCGGAACTGGCGCTGCGCGCAGGGCGAGATCGACCTGGTCCTGAGGGACGGGCGGACGGTCGTGGTGTGCGAGGTGAAGACCCGCACCGGTCGGATCGGCGGGACCCCGCACGAGGCGGTGACCGACCTGAAGGTCCGGAGGCTGCGCCGGCTGGCGGTCCGGTGGCTCGAGGAGCACGGTGTCCCCCACCTGGAGGCGCGGATCGACATGGTGTGCGTCCAGCTGCCACGCCGGGGCGCCGCCGAGATCGAGCACGTCCGGGGGATCGGCTGATGCCGTTCGCAACCGCCCACACCGTCTCGGTGCAGGGCGCGGTCGGCCACCTGATCGAGGTGCAGGCCGACGTCTCGCCCGGGCTGGTCGGCACCACGGTCGTCGGACGTCCGGACGTGTCGCTCAACGAGGCGCGCGACCGCTGCCGGATGGCGATCATGAACAGCGAGCTCGACTGGCCGTCGACGAAGCGGGTGACGATCCTGCTCAGCCCCGCGGACCTCGCCAAGCGAGGCACCCACTTCGACCTGGCGATGGCGGTCGCGGTGATGGCGGCCAACGGCACGGTGCCGTGCTCCAGCCTGGTGGGCTGCCTCTTCCTCGGTGAGCTCACCCTCGCCGGGGGGCTGCGGTCGGTCCCCGGCGTCCTGCCGATGGTGCTGGCCGCCGCCCGTCGGGGGATCACCGAGGTCTACGTCCCCGAGCCGCAGGCCGCCGAGGCCTGCATGGTCCCCGGGGTCGCCGTCTACGGCATGCGTTCGCTCGCCCAGGTCGCGGCTCAGCTCGCCGGCGAGGAGGTGCCCGACGCTCCGCCGGTGGCGGAGCAGTCCGGCAGCCAGCTGCTGACCTGGCGCGGCGACGACCGGCTCGACGACACCGACATGGTCGACGTGCTGGGCCTGCCGGACGCCCGGTACGCCCTCGAGGTCGCGGCCGCGGGCGGCCACCACCTGATGCTCACCGGCCCCAAGGGCGCGGGGAAGACCACCCTGGCCGAGCGTCTTCCGGGGCTCCTCCCCGACCTCGACCACGAGCAGTCGCTCGAGCTGACCGCGCTGCACTCCCTGGCCGGGGTCCTCGACCCGGCGCGAGGCATGCTGACCCGACCGCCGTTCGCCGCGCCGCACCACGACGCCAGCAAGGCCAGCCTGATCGGGGGTGGCACCGGCCGGGTCCGGCCCGGGGAGATCAGCCGCGCCCACCACGGGGTGCTCTTCCTCGACGAGTTCCCCCTCTTCCGGACCGACGTGATCGAGGCGCTGCGCCAGCCCCTCGAGAGCGGCGACGTGACGATCGCGCGCGGCGAGGAGTCGGCGACCTTCCCGGCCCGCGCCATCGTCGTCGTGGCGTGCAACCCCTGCCCGTGCGGTGACTACGCCCCGACCGCCCGGGACAACCGGTGCACCTGCGGCGAGCGCGTGCGCCGCGACTACCGCAGCCGGATCACCGGCCCGCTCAGCGACCGCATCGACATCACCCGGGAGGTGGCGCCGGTCAGGGGCCCCGGTGCCGCGGCGTTCGGCCCGCCGGAGTCGTCGGCCGACATCCGCAGCCGGGTGGAGGCCGTGCGTCGTCGTCAGCAGGAGCGGTACGACGGATGCGGCTGGCGGCTGAACGGACACGTGCCCGGGCCCGCCCTCCGCGAGCTGTGGCCGCTGACGACCCCGGCGCAGCAGCTCCTCGACGAGGCGATCGGCAAGGGGGTGCTCACCCGTCGTGGTGCGGTCCGGGTCCACCGGCTGGCCTGGACGGTGGCCGACCTGGCAGGCGGGGCCGGACCCGGGGAGAGCGAGCTGCAGACTGCGCTGCGGCTCCGGACCGGGGAGCCGCTGCTCCTCACCGACCTCGGGCAGCGTGCCGGATGAGCGACGAGCGCCTGGCCCGCGTCGCCCTCGGACGGCTCGGCGAGCCCGGCGACCCGCGCATCGGTGGCCTCGTGGCCGAGCTCGGGGCGACCCTCCTGCACGAGCGGCTGCTGGCCGAGCTCGACCTCGCCGGCCTCCGCAGCGACCTCGCCCTCCGGCTCGACGAGACCGACCCGGTCCGCGACCTCGAGGTGGCCGAGCGGCTCGGCATCCGCTTCGTCATCCCCGGCGACGACGAGTGGCCCGAGCAGGTCGACGACCTCGGTAGGGCCGGCCAGGTCCAGGGGAGGGGCGGACCACCGCTGGGCCTGTGGGTCCGGGGCCCGCTGCCGCTGGACGCGCTGGGGGCCTCCGTGGCCGTGGTCGGGTCGCGGTCCGCGACGACGTACGGCGCCGAGGTGGCCGCGACGCTGTCGGCGACTCTCGCGGCGGCGTCCGCGCCCGTCGTCTCCGGTGCGGCCTTCGGGATCGACCAGGCCGCGCACCGAGGGGCCCTGGCCGCGGACGGGCCGACCGTCGCGGTCCTCGCGTGCGGCGTCGACCGCGCCTACCCGGCGGCGCACCGGAACCTGCTCCAGCACCTGGCCGCGGAGGGGGCGGTCGTCTCCGAGCTGGCGCCCGGGTCGGCACCCACCCGGCTGCGCTTCCTCGCCCGCAACCGGGTGATCGCGGCCCTCACCCGCGGCACGGTCGTGGTGGAGGCGGCGGTGCGCAGCGGCGCCCTCAACACCGCGAACTGGGCGGCGCGGCTCAACCGCGCCGTGATGGGTGTGCCCGGCCCGGTGACGAGCGCGCCGTCCCAGGGCGTGCACCAGCTCGTCCGCACGGGCGCCGCCACCCTGGTCACCTCGGGGGAGGAGGTGCTCGAGCTCGTGGGCGAGGTGGGCGAGCACCTGCTGCCGCGGCCGCAGGGTCCCGAGCGGGCGCGGGACCGGCTCACGCTCCGGCACCAGCAGGTCCTCGATGCGGTGCCGGTGGCCACGGGAGCACGTGCCGACTCGATCGCGCGGACGGCGGGCCTGGCCCTGCTCGACGTCCGGTCGAGCCTGGACCGGCTGCGTGACCTCGGGCTCGTCGAGCAGGGGGACACCGGCTGGCGGCTCGCCGCGCTGGCTCTCCGGTGAGGCCGGCCGCGGTTCGTAGGGTGGTGCCGTGGATGGGGAGGACGGAGCGAGCGACCGGGCGCAGCACGACGACCTCCCGGAGCCGCTCGTCCGGGTCCTGGCCGACTACGAGCGCCACCTGGTCTCCGAGCGCGACCTCGCGCCGCACACCGTCCGGGCCTACACCACCGACGTCGCCGGCCTCCTCGAGCACGCCCGGCGCCTCGGCCACGAGCAGGTCGCCACCCTCGACCTGCGCGCCCTGCGCAGCTGGCTGGCCCAGCAGCAGACCCTGGGACGGTCGCGCACGACCATCGCCCGGCGGGCCACGGCCGCGCGCGTCTTCACGGCCTGGCTGCAGCGCACCGGCCGGGCGCCGATCGACGCCGGAGCCTCCCTCGGGTCCCCGAAGCCGCACCAGACGCTCCCGTCCGTGCTCCGCGCCGACGAGGCCGCCGACCTCGTCCGGGCGGCTGCCACGCTCGCCGACGACGGGAGCCCGGTGGGCCTGCGGGACGTCGCGATGCTCGAGCTGCTCTACGCGACCGGCATCCGGGTCGGGGAGCTCGTCGGTCTGGACGTCGACGACGTCGACCGCGACCGGGACCTGGTCCGGGTCTTCGGCAAGGGACGCAAGGAGCGCTCGGTGCCGTTCGGCAGGCCGGCCGCACGGGCGCTCGACGACTGGGTCCGGCGGGGGCGACCCGGGTTGGCGGTCGACGGCTCCGGGCCGGCCCTCTTCCTCGGCGTCCGCGGGAAGCGGATCGACCAGCGGGCGGTGCGGACCCTCGTCCACCGGCGGATCGCCGAGGTCCCGGGCGCCCCGGACATCGGCCCCCACGGGCTGCGCCACAGTGCGGCCACGCACCTGCTCGAGGGCGGCGCCGACCTGCGCTCGGTCCAGGAGCTCCTCGGCCACGCCTCCCTGGCGACGACCCAGCGCTACACCCACGTGACCACCGACCGCCTGCGGCGGGCCTACCAGCAGGCCCACCCGCGCGCCTGAGCCGGCTACGGGAGCAGCCCGGGAGCGGCGAGCCGCGCGTACGGGTGCGGAACCGGCCGTGCTGCCCGACCGGCCGCCGGCGCCGCGCGCCACAGGGGAAGCAGCCGGACGGGTCCGGCGCCGACGAGGTCGAGGGGGTCGAGGTAGGTCTCACCGTCGATCCACCCCCAGTGCAGGCACGCGCGCGGGAAGCAGTGGGAGCCCGCGAGCTCCAGCCGGCCGAGCGCGGAGCCGGCCCTCACCAGGTCGCCGACGGCGACGGACGCGGCCACCGGTTGGTACGTCGTCCGGGTCGTGCCGTGGTCGACCACGACCACCCCGCGGCCGGCCAGCATGCCGGCGTACGTCACCCGGCCCGCGAGGGCGGTGTGGACCCCCTGGCCCGGGCGGCCGAGCAGGTCGACGCCCCGGTGCCCGGCGGCGTAGGGCGTCGGCGGCGGGTCGAAGTGCTCGACGACCGTCGGCTCCGGGCGCAAGGGCCACTCGCCGACCGGGTCGGCGCTCGCCGGTCCGGTCCCGGTGGGGCCGGGGAGGAGCGCGACGAGCAGGGTCAGCACGGCGGGGCTCATGCGTCGACGGTCGCGGAGCTCGGGCAGTGGCGCGACCGGTGCGGGACGGGGCTGTGGACGAGGGTGCCGGTTGGGCGGCGGTGCACAACAGTTGGTGAGGGCCGGCGATTGGCGGCCCGCGGCGAGCGCAGCGTAGGCTTGCGGGTGCAGTCCGCACGTCACCACGCGTACTGACTTCGCACGTCTGCAGACCGCGGACGGTCCACCCCGGGTCCCATCCTTGGGAGGGCCGACCACCCGCGGGCGACGACCCTCGGTCCCGGTGAGAGCCGGGTCGGGTCGCGCGCAGGCGTCAGGGCGACCGGCACCCGTCGGCTCGCGGCAACTGAAAACGACCGGATCGCTCGCCGGTGCGCCCTCGCTCGCAAGGGTGGACGTACGGCGGTGCGGTCCACACACAGGAGAACACCATCATGGCAGTCGTGACCATGCGCCAGCTCCTCGAGAGCGGCGTGCACTTCGGGCACCAGACCCGTCGCTGGAACCCGAAGATGAAGCGCTTCATCATGACCGAGCGCAACGGCATCTACATCATCGACCTGCAGCAGTCGCTGGCCTACATCGACCGCTCCTACGCCTTCGTCAAGGAGACGGTGGCCAAGGGCGGGACGATCATGTTCGTCGGCACCAAGAAGCAGGCGCAGGAGGCGATCGCCGAGCAGGCGATGCGCGTCGGGATGCCCTACGTCAACCAGCGCTGGCTGGGCGGCATGCTCACCAACTTCCAGACCGTGCACCAGCGGATCAACCGCCTCAAGGAGCTCGACGAGATCGACTTCGACGACGTGGCGGGCAGCAGCCGCACCAAGAAGGAGCTGCTGCAGATGCGCCGCGAGCGCGACAAGCTCAACAAGTCGCTCGGCGGCATCCGCGAGATGAGCCGGCCCCCGGCCGCCGTCTGGATCGTCGACACCAACAAGGAGCACCTCGCCGTCGAGGAGGCGCGCAAGCTGCGCATCCCGATCATCGGCATCCTGGACTCCAACTGCGACCCCGACGTCGTCGACTTCCCGATCCCGGGCAACGACGACGCGATCCGCGCCGTCGGCCTGCTGACCCGCGTGGTCGCCGACGCCGTCGCCGAGGGCCTCATCGCCCGCTCCGGCGGCAAGGCGACGGCGGAGGGCACCGGCACCGCGGCCGAGCCGCTGGCCGAGTGGGAGCGCGAGCTCCTCGGCGGTGACGCCGAGCAGGCCGCCGTCCAGGCGACCGGCGGCGACGCCGCTGCCGGTGAGGCCCCCGCCTCCGAGGCGACCGGTGCCTCCTCCGAGGGCGCTGTCGCCGACGAGGCCGCCGCTGCGGCGACCGACGAGCCGGCCGCTGCGGCGACCGACGAGCCGGCCGACCAGGCCGCCGAGCCGGCCGACCAGGCCCAGGCCTGACGGCTGCCCCTTTCGGTTACGAACAGACGGGACACGAACATGGCGAACATCTCCGCCGCCGACGTCAAGAAGCTCCGTGAGCTCACCGGCGCCGGCATGATGGACTGCAAGAAGGCCCTCACCGAGGCCGACGGCGACTTCGACAAGGCCGTCGAGATCCTCCGGGTCAAGGGCGCGGCCAAGGCCGAGGCCCGCGGCGCCGAGCGCGAGGCCACGGCCGGCCTGGTCGCCACCTCCGGTGGCGCCCTGGTCGAGCTGCGCTGCGAGACCGACTTCGTGGCGAAGGGCGACGAGTTCGTCGCCACCGCCCAGAAGATCGCCGACGCGGCCGCCGAGGCCAAGGCCGGCGACGCCGAGACGCTCAAGGGCGTGCAGCTCGGCGACAAGACCGTCGGCGAGGTCGTCGGTGACCTGGCGATCTCCATCGGTGAGAAGATCGAGCTCGGCCGGGTGGCGTACTTCGACGGCCCGGTCGTCGTCTACATGCACAAGCGTGCCGCCGACCTCCCGCCGGCCGTCGGCGTGCTCGTCGAGTACGACGGCAACGAGGAGGCCGCCCGGGGCGCCGCGATGCAGGTCGCGGCGATGCGCCCGCAGTTCCTCACCCGCGACGAGGTCCCCGCGGACGTCGTCGAGCACGAGCGCAGCATCGCCGAGCAGAAGTCGCGCGAGGAGGGCAAGCCCGAGCAGGCGATCGCCAAGATCACCGAGGGTCGCCTCAACGGCTTCTTCAAGGAGGTCGTGCTGCTCGAGCAGCCGTCGGTGACCGAGAGCAAGAAGTCGGTCAAGGCGGTCCTCGACGAGCAGGGCACCACCCTCAAGCGCTTCGCCCGTTTCGAGGTCGGCGCCTGAGGCACTAGGGTCTCGCCAGACATCTCGAGGAGGCCGGTTCGATGGAGCACGCACTGCCCATCGGACCGGCCTTCGTCGTACCCACCGGGGCTGGGCCCATGAACGAAAGGGGAGCGGAGTGACGGCGTACAAGCGCGTCCTGCTCAAGCTGTCGGGCGAAGTCTTCGGTGGCGGGAAGGTCGGGGTCGACCCCGACGTCGTGCAGAAGATCGCGAACGAGGTCGCGGCCGTGTCCCGTGCCGGCGTCCAGATCGCCGTGGTCACCGGTGGCGGCAACTTCTTCCGCGGTGCCGAGCTGCAGCAGCGCGGCATGGACCGCGTCCGCGCGGACTACATGGGCATGCTGGGCATCGTCATGAACTGCCTGGCGCTGCAGGACTTCTTGGAGAAGGAGGACGTGGAGACCCGCGTCCAGACGGCCATCACCATGGGGCAGGTGGCCGAGCCGTACATCCCGCGCCGCGCGATCCGGCACATGGAGAAGGGTCGCGTCGTCATCTTCGGCGCGGGCATGGGCATGCCGTTCTTCTCCACCGACACCGTCGCCGTGCAGCGGGCGCTGGAGAGCAAGTGCGACGCCGTGCTCGTCGCCAAGAGCGGCGTCGACGGCGTCTACAGCGCCGACCCGAAGGTCGACCCCGACGCGGTCAAGTACGACGACCTCACCTACGACGAGGCGATCAGCCGCGGCCTGCGGATCATGGACCAGACGGCGTTCGCCCTGTGCGGTGAGAACAAGCTGCCGATGGTCGTGTTCGGCATGGAGCCGGAGGGCAACATCCTCCGTGTCGTGCAGGGTGAGAAGATCGGCACGCTGGTCAGTGCCGGGTAGGGCGCCGACCACGCCCGTGGGCGGCACGAGCAGCGAGACGAAGCGAACGAGTCAGGAGCACCGGTGATCAACGACATCCTCAACGAGGCCGACAGCAAGATGGACAAGTCGGTCGAGGCGACGCGCGAGGAGTTCGCGGCGATCCGGGCCGGCCGCGCGCACCCGAGCATGTTCGCCAAGATCATGGTCGACTACTACGGCACGCCGACCCCCATCCAGCAGCTCGCCTCCTTCACCGCGCCCGAGGCGCGGGTCATCATGGTGCAGCCCTTCGACCAGGGCGCCATGAAGAACATCGAGCGGGCGATCCGCGACTCCGACCTCGGGGTCAACCCCGCTGACGACGGCAAGGTCATCCGCTGCGTCTTCCCCGAGCTGACCGAGGAACGGCGCAAGGAGTACATCAAGGTCGCGCGGGCCAAGGCCGAGGACGGCCGGGTCGCCGTGCGCAACCTGCGGCGCACCGCCAAGCAGAACCTCGAGCGGCTCGAGAAGGACGGCGAGGTCGGCAAGGACGACGTCACCGGCGCCGAGAAGAAGCTCGACTCCGTCACCAAGAAGCACACCGACGCGATCGACGAGATGTTGAAGAACAAGGAGTCCGAGCTCCTCGAGGTCTGAGGGCCGGGACCGCATGACCGAGACCCCGGACCCGGCGGCCCCGCCGCCGGCCAAGGACCACGGACGCGCCGGGCGCGACCTGCGAGCAGCGGTCGCCTCGGCGGTCGTCCTGCTCGCCGCCATCGCCGCGTCGCTGCTGCTGTGGAAGACGGCGTTCATGCTGATCGTCGCGGTGGCCGTCGTCGTCGCGGTGTGGGAGCTGCACAAGGGCTTCCTCGTCAAGGGCATCGACCTGCCCGAGCAGCCGCTCATGGTCGGCGGCGTCGTGATGGTCGTCGTGGCCTACTTCTTCGGCGCGGCCGCGTTGGTGACGGCCACCGCCGTCACGGCCCTCGTGCTGATGCTGTGGCTGCTGCAGCGCGGGATCACCGGCTACGTGCAGAACGCCACAGCCGCCGTCTTCACGCTCGTCTACGTGCCGTTCCTCGGCTCGTTCGTCGCGCTCCTGCTGAGCGAGGGCGGCGCCAGCATCGGCCCCTCCCGTGGCGGCGCCGGGCTCGACGACCCCGGCGTGCAGGGCATCGTGACGTTCATCCTGGTGACGATCGCCTCGGACATCGGGGGCTACGTCGCCGGCGTCCTGTTCGGCAAGCACCCGATGGCGCCGGTCATCTCGCCCAAGAAGTCGTGGGAGGGCTTCGTCGGCTCGATGGTCTTCACCGTCGCTGCCGGCTGGGCGCTGGTGGTCTACCTGCTCGAGGGCGAGTGGTGGGTCGGGGTCTGCCTGGGCCTGATCGCGGTCGTGATGGCCACCCTCGGCGACCTCTGCGAGTCGGTGATCAAGCGCGACCTCGGCATCAAGGACATGAGCCAGGTGGTGCCCGGCCACGGCGGCCTGATGGACCGGCTGGACTCGCTGCTCGCCACGGTCGCGCCGATCTGGCTCCTGCTGCACTACGCCGTCTTCTGAGCGGTTACTGTCGCCGGTGATGGAGACCGAGCCGTACGACGACCGCGCAGCCCAGGCCGAGGCTGCCTCCGAGCGCCCCCTCGACTGGTGGCACCGCGACCACCCCGTCTTCACCCCGCTGAGCGGCTTCTTCACCGGGCTGGCCACCATCATCATCGTGCCGGGGGTCTTCGCGGCCGTGCTCGGAGCGGTCTTCGACCAGGACACCGCCGAGGACCTCTTCCCGTTCGTGGCCGTGCTGCTCGCGGTCCCGCTGGCGCTCATGGTCCCCCCGCGCAGCCGTCGGTTCGGCCGGTACATGCTGCTCGGGATGGTGCTGACCGCCCTCGTGGTCGTCGGCGTCGCCGCCCTGGTCCTGTGGTACCTGGTCCGCTACCGGTCCTGACGCCGCGGGGTCCGGGCCGGGCGCGAGGATTCAGCCGCTCACCGCCCGGGTGGGAGAATCGACGGCGATGTCCGACCCCACGCCCCAGCAGAAGTCCCTGCCCCTCGTCTTCGACGAGCCCCGCGGCCGCCGCAAGCCGCCGCGGCACCTCGCCGACCTCACCGCTGCCGAGCGCAAGACGCTGCTGGCGGACCAGGGGCTGCCCGGCTTCCGCGCCAAGCAGCTCTCGACGCACTACTTCTCGCGACTGGTCGACGACCCGGAGCAGATGACCGACCTGCCCGCGGCGCAACGCGCCGACCTGGTCGCCGCGCTGCTCCCGGAGCTGATGACGCCGCTGCGCACCCTCGAGGCCGACCGCGGCACCACTCGCAAGACGCTGTGGAAGCTCTTCGACGGCGCGCTCGTCGAGTCGGTCCTGATGCGCTACCCCGACCGGGCCACGGTCTGCGTCTCGAGCCAGGCCGGCTGCGGCATGGCGTGCCCCTTCTGCGCCACCGGCCAGGGCGGCCTGCAGCGCAACATGTCGACCGCCGAGATCGTCGAGCAGGTGGTGGCCAGCGCCCGCGCACTCGACCGGGGCGAGGTCCCCGGGGGACCGGGCCGGGTCTCGAACGTCGTCTTCATGGGCATGGGCGAGCCGCTGGCCAACTACAAGGCGGTCATCGGCGCCGTACGTCGCCTCACCGACCCGGCCCCGGACGGCCTGGGCATGTCCGCGCGCGGGGTCACGGTCTCCACCGTCGGCCTGGTCCCGCGGATCAACCAGCTCGCCGAGGAGGGCATCCCGGTGACCCTGGCGCTCAGCCTGCACGCGCCCGACGACGAGCTGCGCAACGAGCTGGTGCCGATCAACACCCGGTACTCCGTCGCCGAGACCGTCGAGGCGGCCTGGAACTACGCGCGCACCACCAAGCGCCGGGTCTCCATCGAGTACGCCATGATGCGCGGCATCAACGACCAGGGCCACCGCGCCGACCTCCTCGGCGACGTCCTCAACGCCTACGGCGACTGGGGGTGGGTCCACGTCAACCTGATCCCGCTGAACCCGACGCCGGGGTCGAAGTGGACCGCCTCGGACCCCGCCGACGAGCGCGAGTTCGTCCGGCGGCTGGAGGCCAAGGGCATCCCCACGACGGTCCGCGACACCCGCGGTCGGGAGATCGACGGCGCCTGCGGCCAGCTCGCCGCGCAGGACTCCTAGGACCCGTCCGCCAGGTCCGCCACGACCTCTGCGGCCTCCTCGACGGTGTCGACGAGGTGGACGTGGTCGCCCATGTGCCGGTCGCGGGCCAGCGCCTGGAGCAGCGGCCACACCGGCAGGGTGTCGGTCCAGTAGGAGCGGCCCAGCAGGACCATCGGCGCGACCGACGACTCGTCGGCGTAGTAGTTCTCGCAGGCGTCCTGGAAGACCTCCTGGACGGTGCCGGCCGCGCCCGGCAGGAAGACGATCCCCGCGTTGCAGACCTCGAGGAGGATCGCCTCGCGGGTCGCGTTGTGGAAGTACTTCGCGATCGCGGTCGCGAAGACGTTCGGCGGCTCGTGCCCGTAGTGCCAGGTGGGGATGCCGAGGGTGTCGACCGGGTCGGCGTGTGCTGCACACACCGCGAGGGCGGAGCGCGCCCAGGCCCCGATCGAGGGACGGTACGACGGCACCCGCGCCAGCTCGGCGAGCGCGGCCTCGAGCTCCCCGGCCGAGCGGCGCGCCAGCCGCGCCCCGAGGTTCGCGGCCTCCATGGCGCCCGGCCCGCCGCCGGTGGCGACCGTGCAGGTGCCGCCCCGCGGGCCGGCCAGCGCCTGGCCGAGCGCGGCCGCTGCGGCGTACCCCTCCGAGCCCCGCTGCAGCGCGTGGCCGCCCATCACGCCGACCAGCCGCCGACCGGTGACCCAGCGGGCGAGGGCCTGGTCGACGGCGTGATCGTGGAGCGCCTGGGCGAGGGCGGTCTCGGGGGTGGCCGGCTCCTGGGACCAGGCGTAGGCACGGGCGTCGACGGAGTCCTCGTAGGCAGCGTCGCCGTAGAGCTCGTCGGCGGTGTAGAGGTCGGCGCGGGCGGTGTCGAGGGGGGCGCCCGGCGCGGCGGGCAGGACGAGGGCGCCCTCGGCGAGCAGCCGCTCGGCGTCGCCGGGTGCCAGGCGGCAGCCCAGGAAGGCCGCCCCGGCCACCCGGCACGCCGCGAGCTGCGCCGAGCGGTCGGTCAGGTCGACCGCCCGCACCCGCCACCCGGACAGCGACGTCGCCCCGGCAGCGATGCGGCGGTCGAAGTCCGCCAGCGACTCGACCTGGACGACGCGACCATGGGTGTGCCTCACCCCCCCGACCCTAGGTCCCCGGCCTAGAAGGCGTGCGCCAGCAGCTCGGCGAAGAGTCCCTGCTCGTCCACCTCCAGCCCGCGGGCACGGAACCACGCGCACATCGTCGTGCAGTCGCGGAGCAGGTAGTCCATGCCGTTGAGGTTGCCGACCAGGTCGACGACCTGCGGCAGGTCGATGACGACCAGCTGCTCGCCGGCCGCGAGCACGTTGTACGGCGACAGGTCGCCGTGGACGAGACCGTGCTCCACCAGCGTGGCGAGCGCCTCGCGCACCTGCTCGAACCACGACTCGAGCAGGGGCCGCGCCGGCCGGGTCTGCGCGAGCCGTGGCGCGGTCTCGGGCCCGTCCTCGCCCTCGACGCAGATCCACTCCATCAGCAGCTCGGTGCCGTCGAGCTGCACGGGGTAGGGCACCGGCAGGCCGGCGCGCCACAGGCGCTTGAGCGCCTCCCACTCCGAGGCGGCCCACTCGCCGGCGGCGACCTGCCGTCCGAAGGTGCTCTTGCGCTTGACCGCGCGCTCGTCGCGGGAGCGCTTCGTGCTGCGGCCCTCGGTGTAGCCGGCGGCGCGGTGGAAGGTGCGGTGCTCGGTCGTGCGGTACCGCTTGGCCGCCATGACGACGCCGCCCGCGGGTGCCTTCGGGTCGGCGCGCTCGAGGAGGTGGACGTCGGCCTCCTTGCCGGTCTTCAGGACGCCGAGGTCGGTGTCGACCGCGCCGCGGGAGGTGACGACCCAGCCGGGCCGCGGCTCGGGCCCGCGGCACAGCGGCTCGACGTCGTACCAGGTGGTCCAGCGCTGGCCGTCGGCGAGGTCGTCGTAGGTGTGCCAGTCGCGGAGGATCGACGCGTCGAGCGACGCGCGCGTCGGGTCAGGGGTGGTGCTCGGGTGGTGCGGGTCGTGCTGTGACAAGGGTGCTCCAGGAAGTCGTGAGGAGTGCGGCTGCGGTGGGCAGGCCGAGGACAGTCGTGGACATGTCGGGCTCCTCCCGGTTCACTGGGCCGGTCCGGCGGCGGACGGGCAGGTGCCATGGTGAGGTCGCGACCGGAGCAGGGCAACCGAATTCCGGTCCGGCCGGGCCGATCTCCGACTACCGTGCGGAGGTGAGCTCTCGGTCCCGCCGCCTCCTCGCCGCGCTGGCGGTCTCCGCGGCCGTCCTCGGCATCGCTCCCGGGGGCGTCCCCGTCGCTGCTGCTCCGGTGTCGCCGGCGCCCGGCGAGCGGGGGATCGGGGACCCGTACTTCCCGCTCGACGGCAACGGCGGAATCGACGTGCGCCGCTACGACGTCGACGTCTCCTACGACTTCGCCACCCGCGAGCTCCGTGGCACCACGCGGCTGCGGCTGCGCGCGACCGCCGACCTGTCCCGGTTCAACCTCGACCTGCTCCTGCCGGTCCGCGCGGTGCGGATCGACGGCCGGGCGGTGGCCTGGCGCAAGCCCGGCGAGCACGAGCTGCAGGTCACGCCCGACCGGCCGCTGCGGCGCGGCGAGGTCGTCACGGTCCTCGTCCGGTACGCCGGGAACCCGGCCGCCATCGCGTGGGGCGGTGAGCGCAACTGGCTCGCCGATGCCGGCGAGGTGGTGGCGATGAACCAGCCGCACATGGCGCCCTGGTGGTTCCCCGCGAACGACCACCCGCGGGACAAGGCGCTGATGGACGTGTCGGTCACCGTGCCGCGCGACAAGCGGGTGGTGGGCAACGGCCGGCTGGTCTCCCGGCGGGTGCACGGCGCCCGCGCGACGACGCGGTGGCGCGCGAGCGAGCCGATGGCGCCGTACCTCGCCTTCTTCGCGGCGGGGCGCTTCCAGGTGGCGGACGGCGTCCACGAGGGCCTGCCGTGGTACGTCGCGGTCTCCCGGGCGCTGCCCGACGCGGCACAGGAGCGGGCGATGGCGCTGATGCGGCGGACGCCGGCGGTGGTGGCGTGGACCGAGCGGCAGCTGGGGCCCTACCCGTTCGAGTCGACCGGCGGCGTCACGACCAGCCTCGACCCGGGGTTCGCGCTGGAGAACCAGACCCGGCCGACGTACCCGTCGCTGGACTCCGCCAGCGGGCTGCCCACCGTGGTCCACGAGGTCGCCCACCAGTGGTTCGGGAACTCGGTGTCGGTGCGCGGCTGGCGCGACATCTGGCTCAACGAGGGCCCGGCGACGTTCATGGAGGCCCGGTACGACGAGACCCACGGCGGCGTGTCCGCGAGCCGGTGGCTGGACACCAACCTCGGGGCGCTCGCGGACTACGACTACTTCTGGCGGATCCGGCTCGACGACCCGGGCGCGGACGAGATCTTCTCCTACCCGGTGTACCTGCGCGGCGGCATGGCGCTGCAGGCGCTGCGGCAGCGGGTGGGCGAGGAGGACTTCTGGCGCCTGCTGCGGACCTGGGTGCGCACGCACCGGGGGAGCGTCGCCTCGACCGGCCAGTTCCACGCGCTCGCCGAGCAGGTCAGCGGCGAGGACCTCGACGGGTTCTTCGACGCCTGGCTGCGGGCGCGCCAGGCACCCGAGCGCACGGCCGAGAACGGATTGTGAGGTGGTGCGGCGCATGGTTCTCGACCGGCCCGTCCTCCTGGGCAACCTCGTCTCCGGGGCGGTGTGGCTGGCGGTCCCCGTCGCACTCGGCGCCCCGGTCCTGGCGCTGGTGGGCTCGGCGTACGTGGTCGCGGCGAGCGTCTTCCTCGCCGCGGCCTACGGGAGGGAGACCCTCACACGGAAGCAGGAGGCGCTCGTCTGGGCCGCCCCCTGGCTCGCCGCCGTGGCCGTGTGGACGGTGGTCCTGGCGACGCCCGTGGACGGGACGTCGCGGGCGGACTGGACCGTGGCGCTGTGGGCCGGCCTGGTCATCGCGACCGGGTGCTACCTCGGGTGGCAGCTCCTGGCACTGGCCGTCCGCCAGGTCATGACGTGGCGGGCCGCTGCCGGATAGTCGCCGCCCCGACGGGTACGGCACCGGCATGCAGCAGGCACTTCCGGACGTGGCCGTCGTCGGCGCAGGCATCGTGGGGCTGTCCACCGCCTACGCCCTCCTCGAGCGCGGAGTCGAGGTCCGGGTCTACGAGCAGGGGGCACCGGGGAACGGCCAGTCCGGGGGCGAGTCGCGGATCTTCCGCCACGCCCACGGGGACCCGCGCCTGGTCCGCGACACCCAGGACAGTCGCGCGGTCTACGACGAGTGGAGCGAGCGGCTGGGCGTGCCGCTGATCTCCGGCGACGGTGCGGTCGCGATCGGACCGTCGGTCGACGACTCGTTGCCGCTGCTCCAGGAGGCCGGGGTGGCGGCCCACCGCCTCGACAGCGCCCAGCTGGCCGAGCGCCTGCCGGCCCTCGCGTCGTACGACGGACCGGCCATGGTCGACGAGCGGGGTGGCTCCATCCACACCCGGGCGATGGTCGGCGCCCTCGTCGAGGCGCTGGGGGACCGGCTGGTCACCGACGAGGTGCTCTCCGTGCGCCCCGTGGGCGGGGAGGTCGAGGTCCGCAGCGGCGGGCGCACCGACCGCTACCGCGCCGCGGTGGTCTGTGCCGGGCGCGGCACCGACCACCTCGCGCGCACGGTGGGCCTCTCGATCCCCGTCGAGCACGCGGCGCACGTGCGCCTGACCTTCGCGGTGCGAGGCGCGGCCCCGGCTCGGCTGTCGACGTTGCAGGACTCCAGCGGCGTCTTCGGCGAGACCGGGGTGTACGCCGCGGCGTCGGCGGACCACACCCGCTTCGCCGTGGGCCTCAGCGGCCACACGCCCGTCCGCGAGGACGGCAGCGTCCTGGCGCCCGGCGACCTCGAGGACCTCGCCCGCCGGGCGGCCCGGTACGTCAGCCGGGCGCTGCCGGGCCTGGACCCCGACCCGGTCGAGGTCCGGCACTGCTGGGTCACCCGCCTGCCGTGGGGCGAGGACGGCATCGGCGTGTGGGAGCGGGAGGGCATCCTCTTCCCGGTGGGCCACAACCTCTTCAAGCAGGCGCCGGGGCTCGGCCGGAAGCTGGCGGCGGCCGCCGCCGGGGAGCCGCTGCCCGACCTGCTGCGGCCCGAGGCCCGGCTCGGCGCCCCGCCGGCCTGACTCAGCCCCGCAGCCGCACCGACAGGCAGGTCACGCAGCCCTCGAGCTTCTCGAACTCGGAGATGTCGACGTCGACCACGCGGAGGCCGCGCTGCCGGTAGAGCGCGATGGTCTCCGGCGCGCTGCTCGCCATCAGCACCGTCTGGTCGTCGAGCACGACCACGTGCGAGCCGGGCTCCTCGGGCACCGGCAGGAAGGAGTCCCACGCACCGGGGTCGTCGACCAGGGGCTCGTAGCCGACGACGGTGCCGTCGGGGAGCGCCGTCACGGCGGACTTCAGGTGCAGCACCTTGGTGACGGGTACGCCGACCACCGCCGCCCCGAGCGGCTCGAGGTGGCCGCGGAGCTGGTCGAGGCCCGAGGCGTTGGTGCGGCCGCCGAGGCCGACCCAGACGGTGGCGCCGTCGGGGGTCACGTGCTTGAGCACGTCGCCGCCGTCGAGGGTGCCGGGCGCCTCGATGTGCGCGACCCGGTAGCCCGCCTCCCGCAGCGCGCGCTCGGCGGCCACCGTCTCGGGCTTCCGCTCGTCGGCCCCCGGACGGGAGACGACCGCGAGGTCGCCGAGGACGACGCAGGTGTCCTCGACGAAGACCGCGTCGGGGCACTGGTCCGCCGGCTCCACCTCGATGACCTCCCAGCCCTCGGCGGCCAGCGCCGCGACGTACCCCTCCCACTGGCGCAGCGCCAGGTCGACGTCGACGGGCCGGCGCTCGAGGTGGGTCAGCAAGCCGTCGGCCAGCCGCGGCCCCGGCCGGCGGACGAGGGCGCGGCGGCTCACCGCACACCCCAGGAGTACGTCTGCTTCCGCAGGCTGAGGTACATGAAGGTCTCGGTGGCCACCACGCCCTCGATCGAGCGGATCCGGTGCGAGAGCAGGTCGAGCAGGTGCTCGTCGCTCTCGCAGACCACCTCGACCAGGATGTCGAAGGAGCCCGCGGTGACCACGACGTAGTCGACCTCGTCGAGCTCGGCCAGCGCGTCGGCGACCGACTCCAGCGGCCCCTGCACGTTCACCCCGACCATCGCCTGGCGTGCGAAGCCCAGCTCGAGCGGGTCGGTCACGGCGACGACCTGCATGACGCCGGCCTCGACCAGTCGCTGCACCCGCTGCCGCACGGCCGCCTCGGAAAGGCCGACCACCTTCCCGATGGCGGCGTACGATCGGCGTCCGTCCTGCTGCAGCTGCTCGATGATCGCCTTGGACACCTCGTCGAGGGCGACCGGGCGCTCGCGGTCCTGCTTGCGGCTCATGGGGCGCATGCTCGCAGCAGGACCGGGCGCGGTCAAAGCGCTGGCCCGCGCCCGCAGACGATTGATTTCGTTGCGAATAGGTTTCGCCTCGACGGTTTCCCTTGTCGAACGAGCGACGTGCTGACAGGATCCTGCACCAGTCATCGATCCCGAGGAGTACGCATGCCCATCGACCGGTCCTCTCGAGAAGCGATCCTGCGCCGCACCGGATCCCCCATCGTCGGAGGGGCGATGGGCCGTCCGATGGGCCGCCGCAGCCTGCTGCGCGGCGTCTCCGTCTCCGCCCTGGCGCTCGGCACGCCGGGCCTCCTCGCCGCCTGCGGCACCGAGTCCCAAGTCCAGAGCGCTGACACCTGCCAGAACAACGACCGGTCGGCCGAGGAGCAAGTGCTCGTCTGGTCGAACTGGCCGGAGTACATCGACCGCGACGGCAACCAGATGCCCACGCTCAACCAGTTCCAGCGGGAGAGCGGCATCGAGGTCACCTACAACACCGACGTCAACGACAACAACGAGTTCTTCGCCAAGGTCAAGGACCAGCTCGGTGCCTGCGAGCCGATCGGCCGCGACATCATCACGCTCACCGACTGGATGGCGGCGCGGATGGTGAGCCTCGGCTGGCTGCAGAAGCTCGACAAGACCACGATGCCGAACGTCGAGGCGAACCTCGTCGACAGCCTGCGCTCGCCCACGTGGGACCCCAACCGCGAGTACAGCGTCCCGTGGCAGAGCGGCGTGACCGGCATCGCCTACAACGCCAAGTACACCGACGAGATCGGCAGCTTCGAGGAGCTGATGACGCGCCAGGACCTGGCCGGCAAGGTCAGCCTGCTCTCGGAGATGGGCGACACGATGCTCTTCATGCTGTTGCTGGAGGGCGCCAACCCCGAGGACTTCACCGAGGACGAGTTCCAGTCGGCGCTCGACCGCCTCGGCGGCTACGTCCAGAACGGTCACGTCCGCCGCTTCACCGGCAACGACTACATCCGCGACCTCAACGCCGGCAACATCGTCGCGGCCGAGGCCTGGTCCGGTGACGTCATCGCGATGCAGTACGACAACCCCGACATCAAGTGGGTCGTGCCCGAGGAGGGCCTCTCGCTCTGGTCGGACAACATGCTGGTCCCGAACCGCGCCGAGCACAAGACGAACGCCGAGAAGCTGATGGACCACTACTACCAGCCCGAGGTCGCCGCCGAGCTGGCCGCCTGGGTGAACTACATCAGCCCGGTCCAGGGGGCGCGGGAGGCGATGGAGAAGATCGACCCGTCGCTCGTGGACAACCCGCTGATCTTCCCCGACGAGGAGTTCCTGGCGAACGCGTACGGGTTCATGGAGCTCGACGAGAAGACGCGCCAGCAGTACGACTCCGAGTTCGCGAAGGTGATCGGCGCCTGATGGGTGACGACCTGACACTGACCTCGGTCACCAAGCGGTTCGGGGCCTTCACGGCCGTCGACGACCTGGACCTGACCGTGCCGGAGGGGTCCTTCTTCGCGCTGCTCGGACCGTCGGGCTGCGGCAAGACGACCACGCTGCGGATGGTGGCCGGGCTGGAGGAGCCGACCGCCGGCAGCATCCGGCTGGGGGAGGAGGACATCACCCGGCTCAAGCCGTACAAGCGCCCGGTCAACACGGTCTTCCAGAGCTACGCGCTCTTCCCGCACCTGACGATCGCCGACAACGTCGCCTTCGGGCTGCGCCGGCAGGGCCGCCGGAAGGTCGACGCCGAGGTCGAGCGGATGCTGCACCTGGTCGAGCTCGAGCACCTCGCCAAGCGGCGCCCGGCCCAGCTCTCCGGCGGTCAGCAGCAGCGGGTGGCGCTGGCCCGCGCCTTGATCAACGAGCCGAAGGTGCTCTTGCTCGACGAGCCCCTGGGCGCCCTCGACCTCAAGCTGCGCCGGCAGATGCAGCTGGAGCTCAAGCGGATCCAGACCGAGGTCGGGCTCACCTTCGTGCACGTCACCCACGACCAGGAGGAGGCCATGACCATGGCCGACACCGTCGCGGTGATGAACGCAGGCCGGATCGAGCAGATGGGCCCGCCCGAGGAGCTCTACGAGGCGCCGGCCACCACCTTCGTGGCCAACTTCCTCGGCCAGTCGAACCTGGTCGCCGGCTCGGTGAGCAACGGCTCGGGCGACCTGCTGACGGTCGACGTCGAGGGCACCCGCGTCCTCGCCGGGCGCTCCCGTGCCCGGGTCACCGAGGGCGCGGTCTGGGTCGGCGTACGTCCCGAGAAGGTCTACCTCAGCGGCGCCGGCGACGAGGTCGGCGACGACGTGAACAGCCTGCGCGCCGGCGTGGTCAGCGACGTCAGCTTCGTCGGGGTGAGCACGCAGTACCTCGTGCGGATGCCGTGGGGCCAGGACCTCACCGTCTTCGAGCAGAACACCGGCGCCCGGAAGCGGTTCCGCTCCGGTGACGCGGTGGACCTGCACTGGCGCCCGGAGCACACCTTCCTCCTCGACGCCAGCCAGGACGCCTCGGCCGGTGTCGAGCGGGAGGCAGGGTGAGCGCCGCCGGGCGGCTGGCGCCCACCGCGCCGGCCCCCGTCGACGGAGGCGGTCCGGGCGGCTCGCGGGGCCGCTGGGCCGGGTACCTGCTGCTGCTGCCGGGTGCCTTCTGGCTGGCCCTGTTCTTCGTGGTGCCGACGGTGACGCTGGTCGCCACCAGCCTCTACGACCCGGCCGGCTCCCTGCAGACCGGGTACGCCATGACCGGGCACTGGCAGAACTACCTCGACGCGCTGCGCGACTACGCGCCCCAGTTCGTGCGCTCGCTGCTCTACGCGCTCTTCGCGACCATCGCCTGCGTGATCCTGGGTTTCCCGCTGGCCTACGCGATCGCGTTCAAGGCCGGGCGGTGGAAGAACCTCATGCTGGTCGCGGTGATCGCGCCGTTCTTCACCAGCTTCCTGGTGCGCACGCTGTCGTGGCAGTACATCCTGGGCGACAACGAGGCGCTCGTCTCCCTCCTGCGGACGGTCGGCATCCTCGGGCCCGACGGCCACCTCCTCGCGACGCCGTTCGCGGTGGTGACCGGGCTGACCTACAACTTCCTGCCGTTCATGGTGCTGCCGCTGTACGCGTCGCTGGAGAAGCTGGACCCCCGGCTGCTCGAGGCGGGGGCCGACCTGTACGCCTCGCCGTTCACGACGTTCCGCAAGGTGACGCTGCCGCTGGCGATGCCGGGGCTGGTGGCCGGGACGCTGCTGACCTTCATCCCGTCGGCGGGCGACTACATCAACAGCGAGCTGCTCGGGAACCCGCGGACCCGGATGATCGGCAACGAGATCCAGGACCTCTTCGGGGCCGGCGACTACCCGACGGCCGCGTCGCTGTCGGTCACGCTCATGGCGGCGATCGTGCTGCTGGTCTTCATCTACGTACGCCGGGCAGGGACGGAGGAGCTGTTGTGAGCCGGGTCGTGCGGTGGTTGGCCGACCACCTCCTGCTGATCCTCGGCCTGCTGGTCCTGACGTACATGTTCGTCCCGGTCCTCATCGTGATCCTGATGTCGTTCAACGACTCCGCGAGCCGCAACAGCTACTCGTTCCAGGGCTTCACGCTGGAGAACTGGCAGAGCATCTGCGCCCCGTACCAGCTGTGCTCGTCGCTGGCGACGAGCTTCCAGATCGGCATCCTGGCGACGCTGCTGGCGACGCTGCTCGGCACGCTGATGGCCTTCGCGATGGTCCGGCACCGGTTCCGCGGGCGGGGGACCGCCAGCCTCTTCATCTTCCTGCCGATGGCCACGCCGGAGATCGTGCTCGGCTCCTCCATGCTCGCGCTCTTCGTGAGCGCCGGCTTCGCGGGGGTCCTGGGCTTCTGGACGATCTTCGTGGCACACGTGCTGTTCTGCCTGTCGTTCGTGGTGGTGACCGTGAAGGCGCGGCTGGCCGGCCTCGACCCGAGGCTGGAGCAGGCCGCGGCCGACCTCTACGCCAACGAGTGGCAGACGTTCTGGCGGATCAGCTTCCCGCTGGTCTTCCCGGGCATCCTGGCGGCGGCGCTGCTGTCGTTCTCGCTGTCGTTCGACGACTTCATCATCACCAACCTCAACGCCGGGCAGGAGGTCACCTTCCCGATGTTCGTGTGGGGCGCTGCGCAACGCGGCATCCCGCCCCAGATCAACGTCATCGGCACGATCATGTTCCTCGTGGCGATGGGTGTCGTGCTCGTCGGTGAGCTCGCCGGCCGCCGCCGCGCGGCCACCTGACGGGTCCGGGAGCGGACGGTCGGCGCGCGGCGAGAAACACCTCGGAGGTCGATGTCGAAGGACCCCGCAGCCGTTCGACGTCTGGGCGAGAAGCATCTCCCAGCAACCAGTAGGAGTGATCAGGATGCCGCGTTTCATGGGTTTCGTGCGGATGGAGGAGGGCATCGGCACGCCGCCTCCGGCGTTGTTCGAGGCGATGGAGGCCTACATCGGTGAGCAGGCCGCCAAGGGCGTGTTCCTCGACGGTGGTGGGCTGTACGGCACCGAGGACGCCGTGAACTTCGTCGTTCGCAAGGGCGAGGTGAGCCGGGTCGACGGCCCGTACGCCGAGGCGAAGGAGGTCGTCGGCGGGTGGTCGCTGCTGCAGTACGACACCCTCGAGGAGGCCGTGGCCGGCCAGCGGGAGTTCGCCGAGCTGCACGCGAAGCACTGGCCGGAGGTCACCGTGGTCGCGACACTGCGCCAGGTCTCCGAGGGCGCGGACGGCTCCGGCGACTGAACGGGGTCCTCGCCGCAGTACCTCACTACGCTGGCACCGTGCCGGCGGAGACCAGTGCTGAGGACCCGCAGGGGTCCATCGTCGCCGCGTGGCGGGCCGAGTCGGCCCGCCTCGTCGGCGCTCTCGCCCGGATGACCCGCGACGTCGACCTCGCCGAGGACCTCGCGCAGGACGCGCTCGTCGCCGCCCTCGAGCAGTGGCCGGCGACCGGCGTACCGGACAACCCTGGCGCGTGGCTGATGACCACCGCCAAGCGGCGCGGGGTCGACCACTTCCGGCGCGCCGACGTCCTGCGCCGCAAGGTCGCGGAGCTCGGGCACGCCGGCGGGGGAGAGAAGGACGGGATGCCCGACCTCGACGCCCAGGTCGACCACATCGAGGACGACGTCCTGCGGCTCGTCTTCCTGACCTGCCACCCCTCGCTGAGCGCCGAGTCCCGGGCGGCGCTGACCCTGCGCCTGGTCGGTGGGCTCACCACCGCGGAGATCGCGCGGGGGTTCCTGGCCACCGAGTCGGCCATGGGCCAGCGCATCTCGCGGGCCAAGAAGACGCTGGTCGAGGCGCGCGCAGAGCTCGAGCTGCCCACGGGTGCGGAGCGGGCCGAACGGCTCGGCGACGTGATGGCCGTGATCTACCTGATCTTCAACGAGGGCTACTCGGCCACCGCCGGCGCGGACTGGATGCGGCCCGAGCTGGCCAACGAGGCGGTCCGGCTCGCGCGGATGCTCACGGAGCTCGCGCCAGGTGAACCCGAGGTGCTGGGACTCCAGGCGCTGCTGGAGCTGCAGGCGTCGCGGATGGCGGCCCGGCTCGACGAGTCCGGGGAGCCGGTGCTGCTGGAGGCGCAGGACCGGACCCGCTGGGACCAGTCGCTGATCCGGCGCGGGACGGCTGCCCTGCAGCGGGCCGAGCGGCTCGCCGCGCGCGGGATGCCGGTCGGGAAGTACTTCCTGCAGGCGTCGATCGCCGTGCAGCACGCCCGCGCGGAGCGGGCCGAGGACACGAACTGGCGCCGGATCGCCGCGTTGTACGACGTGCTGGCCGATGCGGCGCCGGGGCCGGTCGTCGAGGTGAACCGGGCCGTCGCGCACGGGCGGGCGTTCGGCCCCGAGGCGGGGCTGGTCGTGCTCGACGGCGTGGACCTGCGTGCCCTCGCCGACTCGCCACTCGTGCCGAGCGTCCGCGGAGACCTGCTCGAGCGGGCGGGGCGCTACGGGCCGGCGGGCGAGGCCTTCACCGAGGCAGCCGCGCGGACCCGGAACGAGAGCGAGCGGGCGCTCCTGCGACGTCGGGCCACCAAGAACCTCGCGCGGGTGTCGGGATCGGCATAGGCCGTTCGAGGGTGGGCGTGGCTGACGGCACTGCGACCCGCCGACCGCTGCGACGCCAGGAGCGGCACGTTGGCGCACATTCGCGGCGGTATGACGCTGGGGTCGTCAGTTGACTGACCCGGGCGGTGCTCAGCCGTTCAACACCGCATGCGAAATGAGATGGTCGAGCTTGCGGATGTCGACGCCCTTGCCCAGCTTGATCTTGATGTGGCCGGCTCGGGTCCACAGTTCCATCTCCGCGTTGAAGTCGATCTTGCCGGCGTTCTCCGAGGACCACATGCTTATGGACGAGTACGGCAGGGAGTAGATCTCGACCTTCTTGCCGGTGAGCCCTTGTGCGTCCCGGACGATGAGGCGCTTGTTCGTGAAGATGGCGCTGTCGCGGAACGTCTTGTACGCGGCCCAAGGCTGTTCCCCATCCACGAGGATCGGCCCGAGGTCGGCCGGGACAGGACACTCTGAGACGAAAGTCCACGCAGTGATCGAGGCAGTTTCCATTCGTTTACCTTAGGCGGCGGTCCGCGCCTGCGTGCGGGATCGAACTAGCGTCTGGGCCGTCGGCGTCGGAGCGCCGGCTAGCAACGGAACGGCGCGCTCGGCCGTGCGCCCGTCCCGTGGTCAGGGTGACGGCGGTGCTGGCTCGTGCTGGCCGACCCGAAGGGCGACGAGTTCGGCGCGTTGAGGGAGCTGCTGCCGTAGGCAGCAGTCCGATAACCGCGCGACGGCTTCCGGTGCCGGAGTGGAGAATCAGCCGCGATGCTCACCGCGCTCCGGAACTACGCCACGCCCCCGTCCTCTCTCGCCGGCCGCCTGTCGATCCAGTCGCTGCTCTTCGCCACGGGAGAGGGCGCCTTCCTAGCGGGGTCGGCCGTCTACTTCGGCGTCATCCTGGGACTCTCGCTGGGACAGGTCGGCATCGGGCTCACGGTGGCGGCGATCGCAAGCTTCCTCGCCGCGGTGCCGGCCGGGAAGCTCGTCGACCGGTTCGGACCCAAGCGGATGTGGTCGCTGAGCGCTGTGCTCCAGGGGTCGCTCTTCCTCGTCTGGCCGTTCATCGACAGCTTCCCGCAGTTCATCGCGCTCGCGGTGGTGATGGAGGTGGCGGGAAGCCTCGGCGGAGCGGCCCACGGCGCCTACGTCCTCGACGTGCTGCCGCCCGGCGAGCGTGTCGAGTCCCGGGCTTACATGTACTCCGCGCTCAACGTGGGCTTCAGTCTCGGAGCGTTCCTGAGCGGCGGCGCCATTGCCTTCGGTGCCGACGTGCTGCGCTGGGCTCCGGTCCTCACCGCGGTCCTCTTCGCGGTCAACGCGGTGGCGATCCTCCGGCTCCCGGACGCCTCCCACGACGTCCGTTCGACCGAGCCCCGCCGGCAGCCGGAGGGACCGCGGGCCATCCGCAACCGCAGCTGGCTCCTGGTGACCTTCCTGACCGGCGTGCTGTGGTCCAACCAGGTGCTGCTGCACACGGTGATCCCGCTGTGGCTGGTCATCGAGACCGATGCTCCCCACGAGCTCGTGGCGCTGCTGTTCGCCACCAACACCGTGATGTGCATCGTGCTGCCCCGGCTGACGTCGCGCGGCATCCGCGACATCGACACCGCCCTGCGCGCGGTACGCCTCTCCGCGCTCTTCTTCGCGCTCACCTGCGTGGTCACGCTCGCCACCCACGAGACCGTCGGCTGGATCACGGTCGTCCTGTTCTTCGTCGGCCACATCGTCCTGACCTGGGCCGAGCTCTACCTCTCCGCCTCGGGATGGACCTTCGAGGCCGAGCTGATGGATCCCCGCCGGCGAGGGGACTACCAGGGCGTCTCCGAGCTCGGCAACACCCTCGGCCGGTTCTGGGCGCCGGCCGTCTACGGCTTCCTCGCGATGGAGTGGGGCGCCTTCGGCTGGCTCACCATCGCCGCCATCGTCGGCGCCGCGGCGGCGGCCATGCACCCGGCGACTCGCGCCGGGCGGCGCTACCTCGAGAAGCACGTCCCGCCCCATGTCCTCGCCGATGCCCGCGCCGGTGCTCCTGACGACGCGCCTCCCCCTGCCACCACGCTGACCGACCCGCTCGACCCCGGCACGACCATCACCGACACCCCGATGCCGCACTGAGCAGTCTCGAGTGCGGATCCCGCGTGGTCGCACCAGCTGAGAGGTTCGCGAGCGCTCGCCCGGCCACCCGTTCGCTCGACCACCACCTTGCCGACCGGCCCGTAGGGTGGCGACGCTCGTGGACGCCGACCGCGTCACGTCTTCCCGTCAGTGAAGGACCCGTATGTGCCGAGTGCTCGCCTACATCGGGCCCGAGATCCCGCTCGAGAGCCTGCTGCTCACGCCGTCGAACAGCCTGGTCAACCAGGCCCTCGACCCTGAGCACTACCCCGATCTCCAGCTGGCAGGTTGGGGATTCGGTGTCTGGAGCGAGCACCTGCTCAAGCCGGAGGATCCCTTGATCTACCGCCGGCCGATGCCTGCTTTCTACGACGACAACGCCGACCGCATCATCCCGAGCCTTCAGGCGAGCACGATGCTCGCCCATGTGCGCGCAGCCCTCTACAACTCGACGGCCGTCATGGTCGACGAGAACTGCCACCCCTTCTCCTTCGACGAGACTCCCTGGATCGTCGCCCAGAACGGCGACATGCCCAACTGGATGCTCCTGCAGAGGGAGCTGCTGCGGCACTGCGAGGACAGGTACCTGAAGCAGATGCGGGGCACGACAGACACGGAGTTCCTCTACGTGCTTCTGCTCTCCCTCCTTGACGGCGACAGCAACGAGGACGTTCAACGCGCGATCGAGGACATGATCGGACTCATCGCGCGAGCAATGAAGGACCTCGACCTCCCGGCCCTGACCAAGCTGAAGATGGCCCTGGTGTCCCCGAACCGGATCGTCGGGATCAATGCCGGCCTCGGGCACCAGGGCGAGACCGACCCGGTCGGAGACTGGAAGGCGCTACGAGAGTCCGGCCCGGGCACGGACGACTTCGCCCTCTCGATGCTCCTGGAGCCGATGTACATGCTGATGGGTCGCCACGCCCCGCGCGACAACACGTCCTACGACTTCGCGGCGTGCGACGAGAACGAGGCATCGGCAGCCATCTTCGCTTCCGAACCCCTGACCGACGACGGTGACGGCTGGTCGTACGTCGAATTCGGGGAGATCGTTTTCCTGGAGAACAAGAACGGGCAGGTCACCAAGACCGTCAACAGGTTGTCGGTGTAGCGGCTCTCTGGACGTCGGGGTCCGATCTAGATCGGCGACGGCTGGTGCTCGAGTGGCGTTGCGGTGCCGATACCGACACGCGCACAAGCGGCGGCATGTGCAGCACGGTCGGGATCGTCCCGTGTATCTGCGCATTCTCAGTCGAGCTCTTCCGCTCGCGGGCGGCATGGCGTATAATCGAACACATGTTCGGAACATCCGGCGGGTCACGGGAAGCGCTGCGAAGCCTTCCCGAGACGGCGCTGCGGGCATCGAACCTCGAGGCATGGAAGGACCAGCTCTCGGCTGCTCTCCGGGGCGCGAGTGGCCTCGACGATCCGGCCCGCGTCGACGCGCTCAGGGTGCTGGAGGAGCTCGGCAGCGTGGTGACCGCCGCGCAGGCGTTGCTCGCCCGCGAGCTGGATGCCTCGCAGCGTGCCGCTCAGGCCGCGGCCGGGGTGCCGGCGGAGCAGCAGGGGAAGGGCGTCGCCGCTCAGGTCGCGCTGGCTCGCCGGGAGTCGCACCACCGCGGCGCCCGCCATCTGGGCCTCGCGAAGGTGGTGGCGGGCGAGCTGCCGCACACCTGGGCCGCCTGGCGGGCCGGCCGGATCACCGAGTGGCGGGCCACCCTGATCGCCCGGGAGACGGCCTGCCTCTCCGCGGAGCACCGGCTGGCCGTCGACCAGCTCGTGGCGGAGGACGCCGACGCCCTGGAGCGGATGGGGGACCGCGAGCTTGCCTCCACCTGCGCCAAGGAGGCCGCCCGGCTCGACGCAGCGTCCGTGACCAAGCGCCGCCGCAAGGCAGAGGCCGAGCGTTGCGTCACCCTGCGCCCCGCACCCGACACCATGACCTACCTGACCGCCCTGCTCCCGGTGAAGGACGGCGTCGCCGCCTACGCCGCGCTCACCCGCGCCGCCACCGAAGCCCGGGCCAAGGGCGACGACCGGACCAAGGGTCAGGTCATGGCCGACACGTTGGTGCGGCAGCTCCTCGCCGGCAAGCCGGAGGGCGAGGACGTCGACGCGGCCCGGCCGCGGGTGACGTTGGGCCTGGTCATGACCGACCCGTCCCTCTTCGGTGTCAGCGACGACCCGGCGTGCCTCGAGGGCTTCGGTCCGATCCCCGCCGAGCTCGGTCGGGAGATCGTGGCGGGTGCCTGCCGTCGGGACGAGGAAATCTGGCTGCGGCGCCTCTACGCCAGCCCCACCACCGGCGAGCTGGTCTCCATGGACGCCAAGGGCCGCTTCTTCCGCGGCAGCCTCGCCCGGTTCATCAAGCTGCGCGACCAGGTCTGCCGAACCCTGTGGTGCGACGCCCCGGTCCGCCACGTCGACCACGCCCTGACCAGCTTCCAGGGCGGCGCCACCAGCGCCGCGAACGGCCAGGGCGCCTGCGAGGCCTGCAACCATGCCAAGGAAGCGCCCGGTTGGCGCGCCAGACCGGGGCCGACCGGGGCCATCGAGACGATCACCCCGACCGGCCACCTTCACGCCACGAGACCTCCAGCGGTCGCCACCATCCGGCGACGGGACCTGCCCCCGCTGGTCATCGACTTCGTGCTGACCAGCTGACCAGCTGACCGACAATGGCGCGGTGACGACGCTCCTGAACTCCGTAGCCGTGCTCCGCCGCCCCGACCTCGGCAGGAGGATCGTCGGCTCCCTGGGCGAGCTCGCGGTCAAGGCGTACGGGGCGGCTGCCGTCATCAGCGTCGCCTTCAGCGACGCCGAGACGGTGGGCGGCAAGGTCGAGGACGCCGTCGCCGCCGTGCCCAACCTCATGGAGCGCTACCGCGACGTGAAGTACGTGGCCGAGCACCGGGAGGAGCTCCAGGGCGCCCTCGACTACGTCGACCAGAACGCGCCGGACGCCGAGCAGCTGCTGGCCACGGCGGAAGAGGGATCCCGGACCCTCGACGACCTCGACACGACCATCAGAGAGCTCGACGAGGCGCGAGAGGCCCTCGCCGACGTCAGCTTCGGCAACGCCTTCGACACCGTGCGGGAGGTCGCCGGCCACCTCGTCGATGCGGGGGCTGCGATACCGGACCTCGACTCCCTGCGCCTCCTCACGGACGCGGCCGAAGACCTCGCTCCGTTCGTGGCCCAGGCCGACGTGCTCGGCTCCCGCGTCTACGAGAGCCTGCTGCTCGTCGCCGACAACTTCGCCAGCGACGAGGTCGCCACCACCCTGCTCGTCATGGCCGCGTCCTTCGTGGTCGCCTACCTCGTCGGCGCGGTCATCGGCTTCTGGGGCCGTCGAGGTCTCCCCGGTTTCGTTGCCCGCACCCTGCAGGCGGCCGGGGCGCGGGTCTACCGCGGCTGGTACGTCCGCCACGCGGCGTACGCCCTCACCCCGCCCGTCTACGAGGCCGCGCGGGAGCGGTTCCAGCGCGACCTCGTCGCCGACCCGCAGCAGGCGCTCGACGCAGAAGCCTTCGTGGAGCTCGAGCGCTACTTCCGAGACAGGCGCTGACCGACCCGGGTCAGAGCAGGGCGTAGGCCTTGTCGAGGACGACGCGGAGCACCTGCTCCATCTCCTCGAAGTGCTCCGGCCCGCAGATCAGCGGGGGAGCGAGCTGGATGACCGGGTCGCCCCGGTCGTCCGCGCGGCAGTAGAGCCCCTCGGCGTAGAGCTGCTTGGACACGAAGCCGTAGAGGATCCGCTCCGACTCCTCGGCCGTGAACGACTCCTTGGTCGCCTTGTCCTTGACCAGCTCGATCCCGTAGAAGTAGCCCTCGCCGCGGACGTCGCCGACGATCGGCAGGTCCAGCAGCCGCTCCAACGTCGCGCGGAACGTCGCCTCGTTGTCGCGGACGTTCTCCAGGACCCGCTCCTCCTCGAAGAGCTGCAGGTTGCGCAGGCCCACCGCAGTGGCCACCGGGTGGCCACCGAAGGTGTAGCCGTGCGCGAACATCGCCGTGTCCTCCAGGAACGGCTCGATCAGCCGGTCCGAGGCGATCATCGCGCCGAGCGGGGCGTAGCCCGAGGTGATGCCCTTCGCGCAGGTGATGATGTCGGGCTGGTAGCCGAGCCGCTCCGCGCCGAACATGTGACCGAGCCGGCCGAAGGCGCAGATGACCTCGTCGGAGACCAGCAGCACGTCGTACTCGTCGCAGATCTCGCGCACCCGCTGGAAGTAGCCCGGCGGCGGCGGGAAGCAGCCGCCGGCGTTCTGCACCGGCTCGAGGAAGACCGCGGCCACCGTGTCGGGGCCCTCGTTCTCGATCGCCACGGCGATCTGGTCCGCCGCCCACCGCCCGAAGGCCTCCGGGTCGCTGCCGTCGAGCAGGCCGCCGGTGATCTCGTCGGCCCGGTAGGCGTTGGTGTTCGGCACCCGGAACGTCGAGGGCACCAGCGGCTCGAACTGCTGCTTGAGCATCGGCAGGCCGGTGATCGAGAGCGCGCCCTGGCTGGTGCCGTGGTAGGCGATCGAGCGGCTGATCACCTTGTGCTTCATCGGTCGCCCGGTGAGCTTGAAGTAGTTCTTCGCCAGCTTCCACGCCGACTCCACGGCCTCGCCGCCGCCGCTGGTGAAGAAGACCCGGTTCAGGTCACCCGGCGCGTACGACGCCACCTTCTCGGCCAGCTGGATGGCCGGCGGGTGCGCGTAGGACCACAGCGGCATGAAGGCCAGCTCGCGCGACTGGGCGGCGGCCGCGTCGGCCAGCTCGGTGCGGCCGTGGCCCAGCTGGGAGACGAAGAGGCCGGCGAGGCCGTCGAGGTACTTCTTGCCGGCCGAGTCGAAGAGGTAGGCGCCCTCCCCGCGGACCATCACGGGCACGTCGCTGTCCCGGTAGGCGCCCTGGCGGGTGAAGTGCAGCCACAGGTGGTCCTTGGCGGCCTGCTGCAGGTGGTCGTGGTCGGGGTGCATGGCTCCATGGTGCGCCCACCGGGGGTCCCAATGCAAGCGGATCCGCAAGCCTAACCGCTTCAGCGCGACGGAATCAGTCCCGGACCTGTCGTTCCGCTGCGGAAATCACTAGCATGCCTGACATGGCACAGCACACCTTCAGCAATGTCGTCGATGGCCAGGTGACCGGCGCCGCCTCCGGCGACACCTACGACGTCGTCGACCCCGCCACCGGAGAGGTCTACGCCGCCGCGCCGCTATCGGGCCGGGAGGACGTCGACCGCGCGTACGCCGCGGCGGACCGCGCGTTCGAGACCTGGGGCCGCACGACGCCCCAGGAGCGCTCGCTGGCCCTGCTGCGGATCGCCGACGCGCTCGAGGCGCGGGCCGACGAGTTCGTCGCCGCCGAGTGCCGCGACACCGGCAAGCCGATCCACCTGACGGCCAGCGAGGAGATGCCGCCGACCGTCGACCACTTCCGGTTCTTCGCCGGCGCCTGCCGCGTGCTGGAGGGCAAGTCGGCGGGGGAGTACCTCGCCGACCACACCTCCTTCATCCGGCGCGAGCCGATCGGCGTCATCGGCCAGGTGACGCCGTGGAACTACCCGCTCCCCATGATGGTGTGGAAGATCGCGCCCGCCCTGGCCGCCGGCAACACCGTGGTCCTCAAGCCCAGCGACACCACCCCGGCCACCTCGACGATGATGGCCGAGCTGGCCCAGGAGTTCCTCCCGCCGGGCGTCCTCAACGTCGTGTGCGGTGACCGCGACACCGGGCGCGCGCTGGTCGCCCACCCCACCCCCCAGATGGTCGCCATCACCGGCTCCGTCCGCGCCGGCATGGAGGTCGCCGGCTCGGCCGCCAGCGACCTCAAGCGGGTCCACCTGGAGCTCGGCGGCAAGGCACCGGTCGTGGTCTTCGACGACGCCGACGTCGCCCGGGCGGCCGAGGGCATCGCCGCGGCCGGCTACTTCAACGCCGGGCAGGACTGCACCGCGGCGACCCGCGTGCTGGTGCAGCGGGGGATTGCCCGCGAGTTCGTCGCCGCCCTCGCCGAGCAGGCCCGGGCCACCCGCACCGGGATGCCCGACGACGCGGACGCGGCGTACGGCGCGCTCAACAACTCCGACCAGCTGACCCGGGTCAGCGGGATGGTCGACCGGCTCCCCGACCACGCCCGGGTCGAGGCCGGTGGCCAGCGCCAGGGCGAGCGGGGCTACTTCTACGCGCCCACCGTCCTCGCCGGGCTCCGCCAGGACGACGAGCAGGTGCAGGACGAGATCTTCGGGCCGGTCATCACCGTGCAGGAGTTCGGCGACGAGGCCGAGGCGCTGCGCTGGGCCAACGGTGTGAAGTACGGCCTCGCCTCCAGCGTCTGGACCCGCGACCACGGGACCGCGATGCGCATGTCGCGGGGCCTCGACTTCGGCGTCGTGTGGGTCAACACCCACATCCCGTACGTCTCCGAGATGCCGCACGGCGGCTTCAAGCACTCCGGCTACGGCAAGGACCTCTCGATGTACGGCCTGGAGGACTACACCCGGATCAAGCACGTGATGTCCTACATCGGGGACGACGCGTGAGCGGCATGCGGATCCTCCTCGTGGGCGCCGGCGGGGTCGGCGCCGCCTTCTGCTCGATCGCGGCCCGTCGCGACTTCTTCGACTCCGTCGTCGTCGCGGACTACTCCCTCGCCTCCGCCGAGCGGGCCGCCGCGGCCGCGGGCGAGCGGTTCACGGCCGCGCAGGTCGACGCCTCCAGCGCGGAGTCGGTCGCCGCGCTGGCCCGCGAGCACGGTGTCACTCACGTGATGAACGCCGTCGACCCGCGGTTCGTGATGCCGGTCTTCGAGGGAGCCCGCGCGGCCGGGGCCGACTACCTCGACATGGCGATGTCGCTGTCGCGCCCGCACCCCGACGCGCCGTACGAGAAGACCGGCGTGAAGCTCGGCGACGAGCAGTTCGCCGTGGCCGACGCCTGGGCGGCCGACGGCCGGCTCGCGCTCGTGGGCATCGGCGTGGAGCCCGGCCTGTCCGACGTCTTCGCGCGGTACGCCGCCGACCACCTGTTCTCCGAGATCGACGAGCTCGGCACCCGCGACGGCGCCAACCTGGCCGTCGAGGGCTACGACTTCGCCCCGTCGTTCTCGATCTGGACCACGATCGAGGAGTGCCTCAACCCGCCGGTCGTCTGGGCTGTCGACGATTCAGGGCAAGGCGCGTGGCACACCACCGAGCCGTTCTCCGAGCCGGAGGTCTTCGACTTCCCCGAGGGGATCGGACCGGTCGAGTGCGTGAACGTCGAGCACGAGGAGGTGCTCCTCATGCCGCGCTGGATCGACTGCCGGCGGGCCACCTTCAAGTACGGCCTCGGCAACGAGTTCATCGAGGTCCTCAAGACGCTCCACAAGCTCGGCCTGGACCGGACCGAGAAGGTCCGCGTCCCTTCGACAGGCTCAGGACAAGCGGTCGAGGTCAGCCCGCGCGACGTCGTTGCCGCCTGCCTGCCGAACCCGGCCGAGCTGGGCCCGCTGATGACCGGCAAGACCTGCGCCGGCCTCTGGGTCACCGGTCGCGGCAAGGACGGGGCGCCGCGGTCGACGTACCTCTACCACGTGGTCGACAACGAGTGGTCGATGGCGGAGTACGGCCACCAGTGCGTCGTGTGGCAGACGGCGGTGAACCCCGTCGTCGCCCTCGAGCTGCTCGCCACCGGCGTGTGGTCGGGCGCGGGCGTGCTCGGGCCGGAGGCCTTCGACGCGGTGCCGTTCCTCGAGCTGCTGACCGCCTACGGCAGCCCCTGGGGGATCAAGGAGATGTAGCGCCGGGGGTCAGACGAGGCCCGACGCGTCGAAGACCCAGGACGTGTCGGCCGTCGCGAGTCCCTCGACCCAGGAGGCCGGGGCCGCGTCGGTGAGCGTGGCGTAGTCCCAGTAGTCCTTTCACAGCGAGACGCGCCCGTCGCGGACGCGGTGCACGGTGACGAAGGGCAGCACGACGACCTCCCCGGAGGCGAAGGTCCAGGTCTCCGAGTGCTCGTACATGACGTCGTCACCCACCGCGAGCAGGAGCCCGTCGTGGTTCTCGTACGCCGCCAGGCCGCCCCACCCGACCCGTCGTAGTCCCGGTCCGACAACGTGCGCCACAGGCCGCGCACGGCCTCCTCGGGCGTGACGGTCACGACGCGGACGGCAGCGTGCCGGCGCCGTCTGCGGGGAGGGGATCCCGCGCAGGCTCCCCGGCGCGGAGGAACCGGCCGGTCCGCTCCCGGCCGAGGGCGTCGGTCGGTGCGCCGTCGCGCCAGACCGCGCGGCCGCCCACCATGACCAGTGGCACGGTGGCGTCGTTGCGGTTGACCATGCGCGAGAGGCCGTCGTACTGCTCGACGGGCGCCTCGGCGTACTCCTCCAGCGAGGCGTCGAGCCGCTCCGGGTCGATCACCAGCAGGTCGGCCCGGTCGCCCTCGCGGAGGTGGCCGGCGTCTAGCTCGTACCACTCGGCGAGCTCGCCGGTCAGCCGGTGCACCGCCTGCTCGGCGGTGAGGAACGGCCGGCCGGCCCGCTCGGCGTCGCGGACGTGCTTGAGCAGGCGCAGGCCGAAGTTGTAGAAGGCCATGTTGCGCAGGTGGGCGCCGGCGTCGCTGAAGCCCATCTGGATCGACGGCGTCTGCGCCATCTTCCGCAGCACCTTCGGGCGGTGGTTGGAGATGGTGGTCCGCCAGCGCAGCGCGGTGCCGTGCTCCAGGACCAGGTCGAGGAAGGCGTCCACCGGGTGAGCGCCGCCGCGCTCGACGCCGACCTGGCCGAACGACTTGCCGACGACGGAGCCGTCGGGGCACGCGACGATCTCGGCGTCGAAGAAGTCGCGGTGCCACACGCGCGGGCCGTACTTCGACTCGTAGTCCTTGCGGAAGCGGGCGCGGTACTCCGGGTCGCGCATCAGCTCGTCGCGGGCCAGCTTCTCCTGCAGGTGCAGCGCCGCGGCGCCGGAGCCGAACTCCTCGAAGATCACCAGGTCGATGCCGTCGGCGTAGACCTCGAACGGCACCGGCAGGTGCTGCCAGCGGAAGTCGGCACCCAGCCGGTTGACCGCGGTGCCCAGCAGCCGCATGAGGTGGATGACGAACGGGATCGCCTTGATGTCGGCGGCCGAGAGCAGGCTGGTCTTCAGCGGGGCGCGGCCCCGCCCGGTCCAGCCCAGCCCGCTCGAACCCCATCCGATCGAACCCAAAGCCTGGGTGACGATGGTGTGCGGGTGCGTGGCGTCGGGCCCGGCCTGGAGCACCCGGCGCCGGCGCCGGAGCACATCGCGGAGCCGACGCATCTCGCCCCACTTGGCGTACGTCGACGGCAGCGTGCGCGACCGGCACAGGTCGCCGTCGAGCTTGTCGAAGAGCAGCTGCTGGGCGGACATGCCGACGAAGCCGGCGTCCAGCGCCTCGGTGAGCATCTGCTCCATCCGGTCCAGCTCGCTGCGCGTCGGGCGGACGTCGTCCCGCGTCGCACGGTCCAGCCCCATGGTGGCGGTGCGCATGTCGGAGTGGCCGAGGAAGGAGGCGAGGTTCGGGCCGAGCGGCAGCGACTCGAGCGCCGCGACGTACTCGGCCGCCGAGGACCACCGCTGGTGGGCGCCCACCGACCGGATGACGTGCTGGCGCGGGATCGCCTCGACCCGGCCGAAGAGGTCACCCGCGTCGACCGGGTCGACGTGCACGGTCGAGAGCGAGCAGGAGCCGAGCAGGATGGTCGTGACCCCGTGGCGCAGGGACTCCACGAGGTGCGGGTCCTCGAGCACCTCGACGTCGTAGTGGGTGTGGATGTCGACCATCCCGGGCAGCACCCAGCGTCCGCTCGCGTCCACCACGTCCGCGCACCCCGTCTCGTCCAGGGGCTCGGCGGAGACCGTCGCCACGCGTCCGTCCCGCAGGCCGAGGTGGCGGACGGCGGAGGCGGCGCCGGTGCCGTCGAACCAGCGCCCGCCCTTGATGATCGTGTCGTAGGTCACAGCGCGATGGAACCCTCCGCGCCGACGCGCGTCAAGGACGACGTCCCGCCCGTGCCTGGGCGGGCAGGTCGACCCTGCGACACTTCGGGCGTGACCTCCGACCTCCGACGCGACGTCGTCGTCCTCGGCTCGACCGGGTCGATCGGCACCCAGGCCCTCGACCTGGTGCGCGCGAACCCCGACCGCTTCCGGGTGGTCGGCCTCACCGCCGGCGGATCGAACCCCGAGCTCTTCGAGCGGCAGGTCGCCGAGCTGCGACCGGCGTACGCCGGCCTGGGCGAGGAGGCCTCGGTGGAGGCCGCGGCGATGGAGGCCGACGTCGTGCTCAACGGCATCACCGGCGCCGTCGGCCTGCGGCCCACCCTGGCCGCGCTGGACGCCGGCACCACCTTGGCGCTGGCGAACAAGGAGTCCCTCGTCATGGGCGGTCCGCTCGTGCTCGAGCGCGCCCGGCCGGGGCAGATCGTCCCGGTCGACTCCGAGCACAGCGCGCTGGCGCAGTGCTTGCGCGGCGGCTCGCCCGACGAGGTGCGGCGCCTGGTGCTCACCGCGAGCGGCGGCCCGTTCCGCGGCCGCACCCGAGCCGAGCTCGCCGGCGTGACGCCCGAGCAGGCGATGGCGCACCCGACGTGGGACATGGGCCCGGTCATCACCATCAACTCCGCGACCCTGGTCAACAAGGGCCTGGAGGTGATCGAGGCGCACCTGCTCTTCGGCATCCCCTACGACCGGATCGAGGTGGTGGTGCACCCCACGAGCGTCGTCCACTCGATGGTCGAGTTCGTCGACGGCTCGACCCTGGTGCAGGCCAGCCCACCGACCATGCTCATCCCGATCGCCCTCGGCCTGGCCTGGCCGGACCGGGTGCCGGACGCCGCCCCGCCGGTCGACTGGACCCGGCCCGAGACGTGGGAGTTCCACCCCCTCGACGACGAGGCGTTCCCCGCGGTGGCCACCGCCCGCGCGGCCGGCGAGCGCGGCGGAACCGCACCGGCCGTCTACAACGCCGCGAACGAGGTCTGCGTCGACGCCTTCCGCCGTGGCCTTCTCGCCTTCACCGACATCGTGCCCACGGTTCAGGCGGTTCTCAGCGAGCACGGCGTACCCTCGGGGGAGCACCTCACCGTCGACGACGTCCTCGCCGCCGATGCCTGGGCACGCACCCGGGCGGACGCGCTCGTGACGTCGTGATCCGGCCCCGGATCGAACCCTGATCGGACGCGCATGACCGCCCTGCTCTACCTGCTCGGAGTGGTGATCTTCGTGGTCGCCATCCTGGCCTCGATCGGCCTGCACGAGCTCGGCCACATGATCCCCGCCAAGAAGTTCGGCGGGAAGGTCACCCAGTACATGATCGGCTTCGGCCCGACGGTCTGGTCCAAGCAGGTCGGCGAGACCGAGTACGGCCTCAAGGCGATCCCGCTGGGCGGCTACGTGAAGATCGTCGGGATGCTGCCGCCCGGCGCCAGCGCGGCCGCAGACGAGGTCACCGTCGACGAGCACGGCAACCAGGTCACGCGGGTGCGCAAGTCGAACACCGGCATGTTCACCCAGCTCATCAGCGACGCCCGCGCGGCCGAGTGGGAGCTGGTCGGCCCCGACGACGGCGACCGGCTGTTCTACAAGATGCCGTCGTGGAAGAAGGTCGTCGTGATGGCCGGCGGGCCGACGGTCAACATCCTCATCGCCTTCTTCCTCTTCTGGCTGGTCTTCTCCACCTACGGGCAGAAGTCGCTCGAGGTCCAGCCAGGTGCCCCGGTCGTCGACAGCGTCTCGGAGTGCGTCATCGCCTACGAGGACGAGGGCCGCGAGTGCACGCCGGACGACCCAGCGGCCCCCGCCGCAGAGGCCGGCCTGCGTCCCGGCGACACCATCACGTCGTTCAACGGCACCGAGGTCACCGGGTGGGACCAGCTGCGCGAGCTGATCCGGGGCAACGCCGACGGGGACGCCGTGATCGGCTACCTCCGCGACGGGGAGCAGCGCACCGGCACCACGAGCACCACCGTCGAGGCGCGCCCGGCCTCGGAGACCGACACCACGCTCCGCGAGGTGGGGTTCCTAGGTGTGACGCCGGTGACCGAGGTCGTCACCGAGACCGGTGGTCCGCTCTACACGCTGGACCAGATGGGGACGATGACGGTCGACACCGTCCAGGCGCTCGCCACCCTGCCGGCTAAGGTGTGGGACGTCGGGCAGGCCATCGTCGGGCTCGAGGAGCGGGACCCGAACGGGCCGGTCAGCATCGTCGGCGGCGGCCGCCTGGCGGGAGAGACCACCGCGCACGAGCAGATTCCCACCGCCGACAAGGGCGCCTTCCTCCTGACGCTCATCGCCGGCTTCAACTTCTTCATCGGCGTCTTCAACTTCGTGCCACTGCTGCCGCTCGACGGCGGCCACATCGCCAGCGCGATGTGGGAGGCACTGCGCCGTGGGTTCGCGCGTCTCCGCGGCGGCCCCGACCCCGGATACGTCGACGCCGCCAAGCTGCTGCCCGTGGCGTACGTCGTGGCGTCGGCCATGCTGGTGATGGGCGTCGTGCTCATCATCGGTGACCTGGTCGTGCCGCTGCGCCTCACCTCCTGAACCGCGGGCCGTAGGCTGGAGGCATGACCGCCATCAGCCTCGGCATGCCTGCGGCGCCGCCGCCGGTGCTCGCGCCGCGCCGCCCGACCCGCCAGATCCAGGTCGGCAAGGTGGGGGTCGGCAGCGAGCACCCCATCTCGGTGCAGTCGATGACCACGACGCTGACCGCCGACGTCAACGCGACCCTGCAGCAGATCGCCGAGCTGACCGCCTCGGGCTGCGACATCGTGCGCGTCGCGTGCCCCAGCCAGGACGACGCCGAGGCGCTGCCGGCGATCGCGCGGAAGAGCCAGATCCCGGTCATCGCCGACATCCACTTCCAGCCCAAGTACGTCTTCGCGGCGATCGAGGCGGGTTGTGCTGCGGTCCGGGTCAACCCCGGCAACATCCGCAAGTTCGACGACCAGGTCAAGGAGATCGCCCGCGCCGCGCAGGACCACGGCACCTCCATCCGCATCGGCGTCAACGCCGGCTCGCTGGACAAGCGGCTGCTGGAGAAGTACGGCAAGGCGACGCCCGAGGCGCTGGTGGAGTCGGCGAAGTGGGAGGCGAGCCTCTTCGAGGAGCACGGCTTCCGCGACTTCAAGATCTCGGTCAAGCACAACGACCCGGTCATCATGGTCCGCGCCTACGAGCTGCTCGCCGCCGAGGGCGACTGGCCGCTCCACCTCGGCGTCACCGAGGCGGGCCCGGCCTTCCAGGGCACGATCAAGTCCGCGACCGCCTTCGGCGCGCTGCTCAGCCAGGGCATCGGAGACACGATCCGAGTCTCGCTCTCCGCGCCGCCGGTCGAGGAGGTCAAGGTCGGCCTGCAGATCCTGGAGTCGCTCAACCTGCGGCCCCGCCGGCTGGAGATCGTCTCCTGCCCCTCGTGCGGGCGCGCCCAGGTCGACGTCTACAAGCTCGCCGACGAGGTGACCGCCGGGCTCGAGGGCATGGAGGTGCCGCTCCGCGTCGCCGTCATGGGCTGCGTGGTCAACGGGCCGGGGGAGGCCCGCGAAGCCGACCTCGGTGTCGCCTCCGGCAACGGCAAGGGCCAGATCTTCGTCAAGGGCGAGGTGATCAAGACGGTGCCGGAGTCGCAGATCGTGGAGACCCTCATCGAGGAGGCCATGCGCATCGCCGAGGGCATGGAGTCGGTCGACGGGTCCGCCGCCGAGGTCACCGTCCGCTGAGCCGCTGCCCGCTCCGCCCACGCTCCCGTAGGCTGCCGTCGTGCTGACGACGCGCCACGGCGTACGCCCCCTCCGGGCCGCCGACCTCGACGCGTTCCTCGCGCTGACCGCGCTCGACCCCGTCGTCAACGTCTTCGCGGAGTACCGCGCCCGCACCACCAACCTCGAGCCGCGCTGGCTCGGCGGCGAGATGTGGGGTCGCTACGAGGGAGGCCAGCTCGTGGCGGCCTGCCACCTGGGCGCGAACCTGGTGCCGGTCAACGCCACGGTCGAGGACGCGCGGGCCTTCGCCGAGCGTGCGGCGGGCCGGCACCGGACGATCTCCACGATCGTCGGTCTGCAGGAGGCGGTCAGGACGCTGTGGGACGGCGTCGCGGCCGGCTGGGGAACGCCGCGTGAGATCCGGTGGGACCAGCCGCACCTCGAGCTGAGCGAGACCCCGTCGGTCGACCCGGATCCCGAGGTCCGACGGACCACGAGGGCCGACATGGACGAGCTCTACCCGGCCTGCGTGGCGATGTACACCGAGGAGGTCGGCGTCTCGCCGGAGGCCGGCGGGGGAGCGGACCTCTACCGGGCACGCGTGACCCAGCTGATGAACCGCGGCTGGTCCTTCGCCCGGTTCGACGGCGGACGGCTCGTGTTCAAGGCCGAGGTGGCCTGCGCCTCCCCGCACGCCGCCCAGATCCAGGGCGTCTGGGTCGCGCCGGACCGCCGGGGCGAGGGCTTCGCCGAGCGGGGCATGGCCGCCGTCGTGGAGCTGGTCCGCGCCGAGATCGCGCCGGTCGTCTCGCTCTACGTCAACGAGTGGAACACCCCCGCCCGCCGCGCCTACGAGCGGGTCGGGTTCCGGGAGACCGCGCGGTTCTCGACCGTCATGTTCTGAGGCCCCGGCGCCCGCCGTACCCTTGCGCGCATGACCGCCCGGATCCTGCGCATGTCGAGCCTCTTCGTCCGCACGCTGCGCGACGACCCGGCGGATGCCGAGGTCCCCAGCCACCGGTTGCTGGTGCGCGCCGGCTACATCCGCCGCGCGGCCCCGGGCATCTACACCTGGCTGCCGCTCGGGCTGCGGGTGCTGCGCCGGATCGAGGACATCATCCGCGAGGAGATGGATGCGATCGGCGCGCAGGAGGTCAGCTTCCCCGCGCTGCTGCCGCGGGAGCCCTACGAGTCGACGAACCGCTGGACGGAGTACGGCGACGGGCTCTTCCGCCTGCAGGACCGCAAGGGCGCCGACTACCTGCTCGGGCCGACCCACGAGGAGATGTTCACGCTCCTGGTCAAGGACCTGTACTCCTCCTACAAGGACCTGCCGCTCGCGCTCTACCAGATCCAGACCAAGTACCGCGACGAGGCGCGGCCCCGCGCCGGCCTGCTCCGCGGCCGCGAGTTCACCATGAAGGACTCCTACTCCTTCGACGTGGACGACGCCGGCCTGGAGGAGAGCTACCAGCGCCACCGCGACGCCTACGTGCGCATCTTCGACAAGCTCGGGTTCGAGTACGCCATCGTGAAGGCGACCTCGGGTGCCATGGGGGGCTCGAAGTCCGAGGAGTTCCTCGCCAAGGCGGCGGTGGGGGAGGACACCTACGTCCGCTGCACCAGCTGCGACTACGCCGCCAACGTCGAGGCGGTCCAGGTCCGCCCGCCGGCGCCCGTGCCGTACGGCGACGCCCCGGCCGCGCACGCGGAGCAGACGCCCGGGACGCCGACGATCGAGACCCTCGTCGACCACCTCAACGCGGCGTTCCCCCGCGACGACCGCCCGTGGCACGCCGGTGACACGCTGAAGAACGTGCTCGTGGTGCTCCGGCACCCCGACGGCACGCGGGAGCCGCTCGCGATCGGCCTGCCCGGCGACCGCGAGGTCGACCAGAAGCGCCTGGAGGGCCAGCTCGAGCCGATCGAGGTCGAGCCGATGGACGAGGCGGAGCTGCGCAAGCACCCCGCGCTCGTCAAGGGCTACATCGGCCCGGCGGCCCTGGGCGAGGAGAGCGCCTCGGGCATCCGCTACCTCGTCGACCCCCGCGTCGCCGAGGGCACCCGGTGGGTCACCGGCGCGAACGTGGACGGCAGCCACGTGCTGGACCTCGTCGCCGGCCGCGACTTCACGCCCGACGGGACGATCGAGGCGGCCGAGGTCCGCGACGGCGACCCCTGCCCGAGCTGCGACGGCGGCTCCCTGGAGAGCGCGCGGGGCATCGAGATGGGCCACATCTTCCAGCTCGGCCGCAAGTACGCCGACGCGCTCGGCCTGCAGGTGCTCGACGAGAACGGCAAGCTGGTCACCGTCACGATGGGCTCCTACGGGATCGGGCCGTCGCGCGCGGTCGCCGCGATCGCCGAGGGCACCCTCGACGAGCAGGGCCTGTGCTGGCCCCGCCACGTGGCGCCGGCCGACGTCCACCTGGTCGCCACCGGCAAGGACGAGGCCGTCTTCGCCGCCGCCGACCGGATCGCGCACGAGCTGGCGAAGCAGGGCATCGAGGTGCTCTACGACGACCGGCCCGGCAAGGTCAGCCCCGGCGTGAAGTTCAAGGACGCCGAGCTGATCGGTGTGCCGACCATCGTCGTCGTCGGCAAGGGGCTCGCCGACGGGGTCGTCGAGGTCAAGGACCGCCGCTCCGGCGAGCGCGAGCAGGTCGCCGCCGACCACGTCGTCGACCACCTGGTGCGGCTGGTCCGCGCCTGAGGCACCCGCGGGCTGCAACTTCTTGCAGTGCACAGAGGTGAGGGTCCGTGGGCCTCGCGTCGGGCCCGACCGTGCGGCAGAGTCAGGTCTCGAGGGAGCACACGTCCGGTCCCCCACCGTGGACAGCTCCCTCGCGACCCAGTGTCCGGGTCATTCAGTGATCCGCGTGCTCGCCCACTCCGGGGAACATCTCGGGAGTTCCCCGGAAGGCGAGCTCGCGGACCGCTGTGCGCGTGAGCACCGCCACCGCCCACCGGCGCAGCGGGCCGCTCGTGTGCGCCACCAGCGCGGCGTACGCCGCCGCCGAGCCCTGCTCCAGGGCGAGGGCGTGCCGCTCGATCGCCCGCGCGGTCGCGACGTCGGTCGGCAGCGCGTACGCCGGCTCCGCGGCGACGGGCTCGACGCCACGGTCGCGGAGCTCCCGCGCGAGACGGTCGCGCTGGGCCCGGTGCTGCACGTAGGACTCCTCGAGCGCCGCGTGCAGCAGCGGCGTCGCCGACTCCGAGGTCTGGGCGCCCAGCAGGCCGACCAGGTGGAGGGCGGCGTGCTCGGCGGCCAGCGTCTCCTGCAGCGCGACGACGGAGCCCGCGGCGCTCATCGCGTGGCCTCCAGGTGCTGCGCGACGCCGGCCGACATCGATCCGAGGAGCTGCGCGAGCCGGCCGGCCTCGGCGTCGACCGCGAGGTCGGCCAGTCGGCGTTGGTGCTGGCGCTCACGCCTGCGGACCCGGGCCAGCGCGGCCGGCACCCTGGCCGGGACGTCCTCGGCAGCCTCCGTCGGTGGCGCGGTGGCCTCGAGAGCCCCTGCGTGCGCGGCGTGCAGTCGCTCGAGGTCGCCGAGGGCCGGGCGGAGCCGGGGGTGGCGCCGCCGGGTCGCGGCCACCAGCTGCCACGTGGCGAGGACCTCCGCGCCGGCGGCGGCGACCACCGACTGGTCCGCGTCGGCCGGCGCCGCTGCCTCCGAGCCGCCGCTCGGGGAGCCGGGCAGCGCGCCGCGCACGTCGCAGGCGGTCACCGCGGCCGTGCCGGCGAGCACCCCGAGGGCCAGCGCCGTGCGCCGGGAGGGGGAGGGGCGAGCGGGCACGTCGCGACCCTAACGTCCGCGGCGCTGGGCGTTATGGTGTCCGGACGCGAGCGAGCAGCGCGGCCGCCCGTCGGGCCGGCCGCGACAACAGAACAGGGAGGTCACCCGCCGGTGAGCACAGGCAAGCAGGACGCCGTCCGGGCGCGCGTCGAGGACGAGCTGCGGGGCCCCCTGCAGGCGCTCGGCCTCGACCTCGAGGCGGTGGAGATCACCCCGGCCGGCAACCGCAGGGTGCTGCGGGTGGCCGTCGACAAGGACGGCGGAGTCACCCTCGACGACGTCGCCGACGCCACGCGTGAGGTCAACGGCGTGCTCGACGCCTCCGACGTGATGGGCGAGCAGCCGTACACGCTCGAGGTCACCTCCCGAGGCGTCGACCGGCCGCTGACCCTGCCCCGGCACTGGCGGCGCAACACCGACCGGCTCGTCAAGGTGACGACCACCGACGGCGCGACGGTCACCGGCCGGGTCCTGGCCGCCGACGAGGACGGCGCGACCCTGGACGTCAGCGGGCGCGAGCGGCGCGTCGCCTACGCCGAGGTGGCCAAGGCGCTGGTGCAGGTGGAGTTCAACCGCAAGCCGACCACCGGGGCCGCCGACGACCTCGACGACCTCGACGACGCGGACGACCTCGACGAGGCCGACGAGCAGCACGACGAGCAGCACGAGGAGGAGTCCTGATGGACATCGACCTGAGCATCCTGCGGATGCTGGAGCGGGAGAAGGAGATCTCCTTCGACGTGCTCGTCGAGGCGATCGAGCAGGCGCTGCTCACGGCGTACCACAAGACCCCGGGCGCCCAGCAGCGTGCGCGGGTGGAGCTGGACCGCAAGAGCGGCCACGTGACGGTCCTCGCCACCGAGGTGGACGACGAGGGCAACGAGGTCGGGGAGTACGACGACACCCCGCAGGGCTTCGGCCGGATCGCGGCGACGACCGCGAAGCAGATCATGCTGCAGCGGCTGCGCGACGCCGAGGACGACATCAAGTTCGGTGAGTTCTCCGGCAAGGAGGGCGACATCCTCTCCGGCATCATCCAGCAGGGGCGCAACCCCGACGACGTCATGGTCGACCTCGGTCGCCTGGAGGCGTTGCTGCCGGTCAGCGAGCGGGTGCCCGGCGAGGACTACTCGCACGGCACCCGGATCAAGTGCCTGGTGGTCTCGGTGCGCAAGGGGATGCGCGGCCCCCAGATCACCCTCTCCCGCTCCCACCCGAACCTGGTCAAGAAGCTCTTCGCGCTGGAGGTGCCGGAGATCGCCGACGGCACGGTGGAGATCGCGGCGATCGCCCGGGAGGCCGGGCACCGCACCAAGATCGCGGTGCGCAGCGACGTCCCGGGCGTGAACCCGAAGGGCGCCTGCATCGGCCCCATGGGCCAGCGGGTGCGCAACGTGATGGCCGAGCTGCACGGCGAGAAGATCGACATCGTCGACTGGTCGGACGACCCCGCCGAGCTGGTCGCGCACGCGCTGTCGCCGGCCCGGGTCACGTCAGTGGAGGTCGTCGACGCAGCGGCCCGCTCGGCGCGCGTGGTGGTCCCCGACTTCCAGCTCTCCCTCGCCATCGGCAAGGAGGGGCAGAACGCCCGCCTGGCGGCCCGGCTCACCGGGTGGCGCATCGACATCCGCAGCGACGAGGCATCCACCGCCGACTGAGCGGAACCGGCCCGGGCTGCTCTCCCGGAGCGCCGAGAGAAAGCCCGGTTCGGTGAAGAGGCGACGACCCGGTACTGTGGTCGGCAGTGGCTCGATCACCGAAGTCCTCCGCGCGTCCGGACGACACCGACCTCTCGGGGCCGGTGCGGACCTGCGTCGGGTGCCGGCAGCGGGCCGCCAAGCGCGAGTTGTTGCGGGTGACCGCCGGCTCGGACGTCGACGGCCAGCCGGCCGTGGTGCCCGATCCGTCTGCCACCGCTCCCGGACGCGGTGCGCACCTGCACCCGACCCAGGAGTGCTTCGACCTCGCGGTGCGCCGCAAGGCGTTCGGCCGGGCCCTCAGGATGAGCGGCTCGCCCGGGCCCAGCAGCGCACCGGTGGCCGAGCACCTCGCTCGCGCGACGTCCAGCCGTGAAGGAACGACCAGAAACTGGAGCAGCAGCTCATGAGCACTCGATGAGTACCTCGCAATGAGTTTGCACAACCACCAACGGTCCTAGGACACCCGAGCGCGGGTCTGGGGCCAGAAGGAGAAACGTGGCCAAGACCCGAGTTCACGAGCTCGCCAAGCAGTACGGCGTCGAGAGCAAGTTCGTTCTCGAGAAGCTCAAGGAGATGGGGGAGTTCGTCAAGTCGGCGAGCTCCACGGTGGAGCCCCCCGTCGAGATGCGCTTCAAGAAGGAGTTCGGCGAGCAGCTCAAGGCTGCCGGCGCCTCCGCCCCCGCCGAGACGCCCGCCGCACCGGCGGCGCCGAAGGCACCCAAGCCCGGTCCGGCGGCTCCCCCCGCCCCCGCGGCTCCGGCAGCCGAGCAGCCCGCTCCCGCGGCTCCGGCAGCCCCGTCGCAACCTGCCGCGGCAGCGCCGTCCGAGGCCGCCCCGAGCAG